>NZ_JAHGAH010001129.1:0-629 GCF_030248475.1 Vibrio sp. D173a | reverse complement strand
ATTGTTAGCGGTAACTACTTCGGCTCTGTTACTGCTGGTCTCGCGCGCTGGGCCGAAACCTGCTTTAAGTAGTCACCTCTTTAATCTTTAAAAGCAACCTCAACAACAGGTTGCTTTTTTTTTGCCTGAGAAATACCAACTCTGTGTCATAACTCAGAGTGTAGAACCTGTCTATTAATATGCTGAACCAATAAATTACACGCCGTTAAAAAATTCTACTCGTTACATCGTGTTACAGAATGTTTCTGTCTGGAAGTTGAGGTTTACAGGTAACTGACAACAATTGTTGTTCATGCGCTTTTTGTGCATTAAAAAACAAATTTATGTTTTTATAGTTATAAACATTATGCCTATCTAGAAGAAGTTTTTTGATTTAAAGTTTTGTTATTAATGGTATTTTTTATTTTTATAGGTCTGTTGTTTTTATTTTATATATTTTAATGCAACTTTTTTGTCATTCATGGCTTACGGTTGGCTCACTTGTTAAATACAGGTAACAACTTCAACGCAGATTGAGGTTGTACTTAAGCAAACACCCTAAGTTACAAATGGATATGACAATGAATAAGAAACTTTTAGCGCTTGCTATTTCAGGTGCTGTATTTGGTACACAGGCAGTTGCAGTAGAA
>NZ_JAHGAH010001128.1:0-495 GCF_030248475.1 Vibrio sp. D173a | reverse complement strand
GATGTCATCGTTTACGGCCGGTCTGGTACGGCAATGCAGGCGTTCGATAATCAGTTAACTGAGAAAGAGATTGCTGCAGTGATCACCTATCAACGCAATGCGTGGGGCAACGATCCGGGTGATGTTATTCAGGCATCCGACATCAACGCCTATAAACAGCAAATCGAAGGCGGTGGCAGTGCGGATGCTACGTCTGATACGCAAACAACACCCGAGTCCTCGATGAGTAAGGAGGCGATATGAGTTCACCTATCAACAAACCGGTGAAGTCAGCGCCGGCTGAAGATCAAGCGATCAGTCATACTGCCGATGATTTAATCGACGTGACCGATCATGACCATCATGAAGCACCAAAAGGATGGGCTCGTTGGCTCTACTCAACCAATCATAAGGATATAGGCACACTCTATCTGTGGTTCAGCTTTGCGATGTTCTTAACGGGCGGGGCGATGGCTATGGTGATTCGTGCCGAGTTATTTCAACCCGGATTACAGC
>NZ_JAHGAH010001127.1:0-751 GCF_030248475.1 Vibrio sp. D173a | reverse complement strand
GAGAGCCAGATCCTGAACGCGTTAAAAAGGCAACGCGCTTAGCCAAGTCTGTCAAAGTATTCAGCTTTAATACCAAATCAAATGTTTGGTGGGAACAGAACCGCGGTAAGTTCGGTTACCTAAACGCTCAAATTGTTCGCCTAAGCAATGAAGGCATTGAACAAATGGCAGAAATGACTGAGCGTACAATGGATCTTTCAGTGATGCTGACTGGCAACTCTGCGTTTGTGAACAGCGATACCAAGTCTGCAGAAGTGACTTGGGAAGAACTGCAAAGCAACGAATAACATCAGCACTATGAGCAAACTAGAACACTGCCTATCAGAAGCGGGTTTCGAGCAGATTCAGGCGTTAAAAATCGGGTTTGAGCAAGAGCACAAAGACTTTGTTCAACACAATAAGGCTTTGTTTAAGCACGCATGTGAAAACAAGCCTGAAAATTCGAGCATTCAAACGCTATTGGGCCTGCTGACGAAGACGCACATTGATGCAACTTACGAATTCAGTGCCGACAAAGACGCTAGCGAAGCCATGTTGCAGGTACTAGAAGAGACGGTAGGCCAAGAGCACAGCCAGAAGTTTAATCACTCAAGTTCGAAGAAACTGCAATTCGTTACTCACCTTTGGCTATTTGTTCAAGGCCGTATGGGTATGGACTACAGCCTAGCCAACGATCATGCAGAAGCTACCGCTAACTTGTTGTCACGCTTTTCAAAAAGCACTGAAGATGAAGTCCGAGTCGAGTTCATGG
>NZ_JAHGAH010001126.1:0-1001 GCF_030248475.1 Vibrio sp. D173a | reverse complement strand
TGTTAGAAGCTATACGTTCAACAGTCGCTAAGGGTTTGAAATACTGTTGAAATAACAAAGAAAACAGCTGAAAAGAGGCAGATTCACTGCCCCTTCGTACTTACTAGCTGTTAATTACGAGTTACTTTCTATCACTAGTTACGCGACCTTAAACTCTTTACTCATCTCACTAACACCCAAGCCCGAATGCTTAGTGATTTTAAGCTGGACGGGTACTCGCTCTTTTAGCGCCTCGACGTGACTGATCACACCGATCATCTTGCCAGACGCATTCAAGTTATCGAGCGCATTGAGAGCAATATCTAAAGTGTCACTGTCCAGAGTACCGAAGCCTTCATCGAGGAACAGCGAATCAATACTGGTTTTATGACTCACCAAATCGGACAGCGCTAACGCCAAAGCCAGACTCACCAAGAAGCTTTCACCGCCTGAGAGCGTTTTGGTATCACGAACCACATCGCCCTGCCACGTATCCAGCACTTGCAGCTCTAGTCCGTCTTCCGCTTTGCGTTTTAACTCATAACGACCATGCAGGCGCTGCAACTGCTTATTGGCAAGGTAAACAAGGTTCTCAAGGGTTAGCCCCTGTGCGAACTTTCTAAACTTGTCGCCATTCTTCGAACCAATCAATGAGTTCAATTGCGAGATATCATCAAACGCTTGCTGTTTCTCATCAATCTCTTTGAACAAGTGTTGCTGATTCTCGCGATTCTTCTTGTCCATTTCTAGGTTTGCGTTAATCGCACCAATTTGACTGGCCGTCGATTGCTGCTGTTGCTGGCAATCGGAGACTTGTTGCTCCACTTGCTCAATTTCAACCTCTTGCCATTTAACTGCGTTAGCGTGTTCAAGCAGCTCATCAACACTTTGCTTAGCCGCTTTGAGTTTGGCTGAGCTACTGACGATCGCGTTATCCAGCTTCTGTTTAAGAGCAACAAGATCGGCTCGAAGTTGTTCATCCAACAATGCTTGTTCAAACTCGGTTTCAGACTCAAAAGGAC
>NZ_JAHGAH010001125.1:0-1116 GCF_030248475.1 Vibrio sp. D173a | reverse complement strand
TGCTTACGCGATGGGCGCGAAAGGTGTACCAAGAACCGTTTTCTCACCATTTGCCGTGCTGTCATCGAACTTGATTGCATCTTTAGCGAATAGGTTAATTACCGTAGAGCCTAGCTTAAAGCGGCCCATCTCTTCACCTTTCTTCAGGATAACCGCTTTGTCGCCTTCAGCTGGGTAATCCCACTTGTAAACTGTGTTACCGCGAGGTGGCGTGATGGTGCCAGCCCATACTTGCTCAATGCTACCTACAATCGTTGCACCAACCAGTACTTGAGCCATAGGACCAAACTCAGTATCGAAGATACAAACTACACGTTCGTTACGAGCAAATAGGTTTGGAACGTTCTCTGCCGTTAGAGGGTTTACCGAGAATAGATCGCCCGGTACGTAAATCATCTGGCGCAGAGTGCCGTCACATGGCATGTGAACACGGTGGTAATCGCTTGGCGATAGGTACAGTGTTGCAAATTCACCGTCTTTGAACCCGTCAGCTAGGTTAGCGTCGCCGCCCAGTAGCTCGCGCGCTGAGAAGTCATGACCTTTCGCTTGAATCAGTTTGCCATCAGTAATTGGACCGAACTGGCTAACACGAGCATCCGCTGGGTGAACGATAACAGATTCGCCTTCCGCGATTGGACGCATGCCTTCTTTTAACTCACGCACGAAGAATTCGTTGAAAGTTTTAAAGTGTTTTGGGTCGCTGTGAAGGGCTTCATCCATGTTCACTTTGTACTGCTTAATGAACCAGTTAATGATCGCTGTGGTTAAACCGCCCGCTTTAGCAGACGCCAGTTTACCGACCAGACGAGTCAGTCCATGTTGTGGAATCCAGTACTGCAATCCAACTTTGATCTTATCCATTGTATTAATATTCCAATGTTGTGTATTTCTTCAATGAAAATCAGTTAATGACGGTTTTGGGCGCGAGATGTTACTCAATATCGCGCCAATTGTCAGTAGGTGTGCAAACTTTGGTTGCAACTGCCTAGAGTTATTCACAAAAATGACTTAAAGGTCAGCCTTCTTGTTTCTCGAATATTGCCTGTTCGCTTTGTTCTCGACCATGCTCTCAATGATTCGATGGTAGTTCTCAAAGCGAGTGCGGCTGATCTTTCC
>NZ_JAHGAH010001124.1:0-868 GCF_030248475.1 Vibrio sp. D173a | reverse complement strand
GTCAAACAACATCAACATGCGCTTCACAGTACGTGAATTGGTGGCATTTGGCCGTTTTCCATACTCTCAAGGCCGATTAACTGATAGGGATAACGAGATCATTGATCGCGCTTTGCATCATTTGGATATAGGTCATCTGCAAGACAGATACATTGACCAACTCTCTGGCGGTCAACGTCAAATGGCCTTCATCGCTATGGTGGTTGCGCAAGACACCGACTATATCTTCCTTGATGAACCACTAAACGACCTCGATATTAAACACTCGGTTGATATCATGGCAACGCTTAAAAAGCTTGCTGAAAAGCACAACAAAGCGGTCGTTATTGTGATTCACGACATTAACTTTGCTTCATGCTACTCCGATAATATCGTCGCAATGAAGTTGGGTGAAGTGGTGAAAAGCGGCCGATATGATGAAGTGATTCGTGAGGATGTTTTGAGTGATATCTATGAGATTCCATTCAAGGTTCAAGAGATCGATGGCGACTTAATATCGTTGTACTATCGTTGTTGATGAATAATCCCTACTTTCTCGAAGTGGGGATTTCTTTATATGCAGTTGTAACTAAAATACGACGCTGTACTTTCTTCATGGATTCTTGAACAAACTTAATCTCGCTTTGGGCACTCAAGGGGTTGTTCGCGTTTAAAGTACTGTTCGCGCTTAAGGTATGTTTAGCGATTAAGGTAATCTTTCGCGACTTGCGTTATCGTTGCGATGATATCGGACTCTAATTCAGAGGCCTCTGAAGAGAGATTGTAAAATAGAATACAGTCTTGCTTTAATAAATTAGGGGCTTCAACGACTTCAAGTTCTCTGATCTCTCCGCGCTCAATATAGGGCAGTAAATCAGCTTGATTTGCC
>NZ_JAHGAH010001123.1:0-630 GCF_030248475.1 Vibrio sp. D173a | reverse complement strand
CCATGATTGTGTTGCACTAAAAGTCGCCAATATTGTTCGGTGTTGGTGCAATCGTTAAGGTTTGGCCAACCTATTTTGGGGCTGCTCCTTTTGTGTTGACTGAAAAAACAAGCACACCATGACTAAAGCAATTCCCAACCATCCCATTGGCGGTATGTGTTCTTCGAGTATTAACACTGCGATGACAGCCGCAACAACAGGCTCGAATAGCGTTAGGATATTTGCTGTGCTCGCATTGATGTGCCTTAATCCCACCCCAAACATGATGTAACCGACGCCCATTGGAATGACCGCCATGTAGATGAGCACCAGGGTATTGGTTTGAGATGCGAATAAGTTGTCTCCTGATGCCAGCAGGGTGGGTAGAAGTAAACACGCGCCCAGCCCAAAGATGGCGCCCATCGCTGCCTGTGACTGAATCCCCTTATTAATAAGCTCTTTGGCCATTACGGAATATGTGGCGTAACTTAAGCCTGCGACTAGGCCGAGTAAGATGCCCCAAAGTTTGAATTGCGATTCAGAGTGACTGTGAGTGGTTTCCGCATTGACGAGAAGTACAATGCCAAAAATTCCGATCACTAAACTGAAAAGCTTACGAATAGTTATATTCTTACTTGTGCTAAATAGACA
>NZ_JAHGAH010001122.1:0-1034 GCF_030248475.1 Vibrio sp. D173a | reverse complement strand
CGGGTGCGGTCTCTATCTTTCCTGGTACAAACCCGCTGTAGTTTGAATTGGAACTGGCCATTGAACTCTCCTTACACAATAGGTTCGTGAGCAGTCACCAACTTGGTGCCATCAGGAAAGGTTGCCTCGACTTGCACGTCGGGGATCATAGAGGGAATGCCTTCCATCACATCATCGACGGTGAGAAGAGTACGTCCAAAATCCATTAACTCGGAGACGGTTTTTCCTTCTCTCGCGCCTTCGAGAATGGCACTGCTGATCAGTGCGATGGACTCTGGATAGTTAAGTTTTAAGCCTTTGTCTTTTCTCTGCTGCGCGAGCATACCTGCGCAGAAGATGAGGAGTTTGTCTTTTTCTCTTGGTGTTAATTCCATTTACTTGCCCACTGTTCGTCTAGGTACTTAGCCCGTTTTCCTTCTGAACTAAGTTAATTTTTCGCACAGCAAGCGAAAAAAAGTACCGAGGGCTGGAAGTCTACCCTCGGTACAAAAATGGGCAGGTCGCTAAGTCGCCCAAATCCTTGGTAAATCAGGGGTGGAGCCACATAGGTGTGAACGCGTTGCTTGCCATATCTGTCCAAAGGCTTGGAGTATGTCTTCACTCCAATGACCTAAAGCTCGGATCACAATCAACCCTTCAATTTGTGTCACGCCCATAATTAATGAGGACTTACTCGATGAACCAAAATGAACAGGTTGCAGTGAAGCTTGCTGTGTAATAGATAAGAGCAAGCTCTGTACCAACTCTAAATCTTGTGGCTCATCCGCAGTAATATAGAAGGTCCCCATCATCGGATAGTTTAATAACCCCATATTTATCATTAACTTATCGCCGCCGTGAAAGTTAAAACCTTCGGTGAGCAATTTATTGTTATCTAAGTAGATTTCGGTTTTCCCAACCAGGTGTCCTTGCTCAAATCCCTCATTTTGTGCAGGCCGACCAAAACAGTGCATCTCCCAACCCCAAAACTGTGCACCTTTTTCAATGTAGATTTCAGTGTCTAAGCGAACATGCGCATCGGGAAAAAAGATGTT
>NZ_JAHGAH010001121.1:0-1377 GCF_030248475.1 Vibrio sp. D173a | reverse complement strand
GCGAATGTTGAGGATGTCGGCACTTTGCTCCAAGTCTTGACGAGATTGCTTCATTCCTTGGATAAGGTTCTCACCGTTACTGTCCATGGTCAGCTTGAGTATCTCGGGGTTGGTCGCAACAAAGTTGCTTGGCGACATGGCGTTGAGGTACTGGCGAGTGAAAAATGAGAGGCGCGTTTTGGTCTCGTCATCCAAACCCTCACTGTTTTCTACCGATTGTTGAATGTTGTCACAGGCGAGTTTGTAGCTCTCTTTGATGTAGCGATAAAGCGGTGTGTCGTTCCAAGAAGGGTCACGGAAACGGCGATCGGTCTCTTTGGTTTGTTCTTGATTGCCAAGAATACAATCGTTGAGCAAGTTGACTTGTTGTGTCCACCAATTCATCTGCTGTTCAACCATATTGGTTGGGTTCTGCACCATTGAGTTTGCCCACTTTGTAAAGTCTTCTGATTGGGTTTTCATCAATGTGGATTGTGTTGGCTGACCTAGGTTGTCCATCCATGCTTGCCCATATTGGGACATAAGATCCATCATACCTTCAAAGGGCGATTTATTTTCCATTCTGACATCCTTGTAAGAAGTGATGCGGAGAGATGGCGATGCTTAATGCTGAGCTTCGCCATCAACCGGCAAGCAATAAATTAAGCACTTTTCGCGGTGTTAACCGCAGAAGCCGTCAGCTCATCAGCGGCAGATTTAAAATCTTGACCAAGTTGGGTCAGCTTTTGGCTATCTTCCATTAGCTGCTGTGAGATTTTGCTCGCGACTTCCATTTGTTTTGAGCCGTATGCAGGGATGTCTTGCGGCTGCTTTAGTGACGCAAGGCTTTGCAAAGATTCATTACCCAGTGCGTTGTATGCTTGCAGGCTATCAAGTTGAATCTTGGTCAGTGTCTCGATGTTTTTAGTCACTAGTTGATTGAAGTTGTAGAACGGGTTAGTTACAGACTCTAGCTGTGAAGTGAAGGCTTTAAAGGTTTCCTGAGTAGACATAGTTTCATTCCTTGTACTAAGCAAATAGGGGGAAGTGAGTAGTCACTTCTAATGCAAGTTATCGTTCGCAATGTTGCGCAACAGTTAACATATTGATCAAGATCAAAGCGAAAGTCATCCTGTTAAATGAGTGGAAAATTGCGCCAAAAATCGGTGGATTTAAACATTTGTTTGAATTTTTTGTTTGAACGCTCAAACCCTAATGAGGTAGGTGGGTTCACGCGAAGTTTAATATGAGTCGCGTTTAATACAGCGCGCGCAATTCAGGAGATGAATTAGCATAAGTGTGAACTTAGTCACGTTGTGGGTTTGGTTGAACCAGAGTAGTGAGCGCGAATTGAACAAGTAGAGTGCGATATATCAGCTCTCTCACTAGAGAGTTTGA
>NZ_JAHGAH010001120.1:0-676 GCF_030248475.1 Vibrio sp. D173a | reverse complement strand
ATGAGATGCCGCTGTTGTGGTCTTTGACGCCGCCCGCTAGAGCGATAGTTGGAGCAAGGATAACTGATGCTGCGATTGCTAGGACTGCTTTTTTCATGATGAATACCTCATTGGTTATGTTTAGTTGAAACGTTTTGTTTCGATGAGGCTATTAAACAACACTGGGTTTGAATTCCGCGTGAGTAACACATTCATTTTCCATTCATTTTCATGAGCATCTTATTATCAATAACGCTACTATAGGGTGAATAGCGCAGCGGTTTTGCGACAAAAAATGAAGGAATGAAGTTTTAATGTTATCACCACTCAAGGCCCTTATGGTCCAGGGCACGACATCGGATGCCGGAAAAAGTGTATTAGTGGCAGGTTTATGCCGCGTATTAGCTCGACGTGGCGTCAAGGTGGCACCTTTTAAGCCGCAAAATATGGCTCTCAATAGTGCGGTAACCGAAGATGGTGGTGAAATTGGCCGTGCTCAAGCGGTTCAAGCCCAAGCGTGCAATGTTAAACCCACGGTTCACATGAACCCAGTCCTCCTGAAACCTAACTCAGATACCGGTGCTCAAGTCATCCTACAAGGCCGTACCTTAACTAATATGGAAGCAACCGGTTATCACGATT
Source organism: Vibrio sp. D173a (assembly GCF_030248475.1). Lineage (NCBI taxonomy): Bacteria > Pseudomonadati > Pseudomonadota > Gammaproteobacteria > Vibrionales > Vibrionaceae > Vibrio > Vibrio sp. D173a. The sequence continues at coordinate 55 of NZ_JAHGAH010001120.1, read as the reverse complement.
ACAAGAAAGTCGCGATGGATACGGTGATCGACTCATTTGAGCGCCTCCAATCGGA
>NZ_JAHGAH010000112.1:0-20028 GCF_030248475.1 Vibrio sp. D173a | reverse complement strand
CCCGCAGTACCGATCATCAGTGACCCCCCTGTGTCAGCATAGTTGTCGCCTTAGAATTTAATTCATTTTGTAGACAACTATGCTGACACAGGGGGGTCACTGATGATCGGTACTGCGGGTCTACCACACGTAATCATCCGTTTCTTTACTGTACCTAAGGTTCGTGATGCTCGTACATCAGCCGGTTGGGCACTTGTTTTCATCGCTATCCTTTACACAACAGCACCTGCAGTATCTGCAATGGCGCGTCTAAACCTAATGGATACCGTTAACCCAGCTCCTGGTCAGCACCTTGCTTATGATGAGCGCCCTGACTGGTTCAAGAACTGGGAGAAAACAGGTCTACTAGGCTTTGATGATAAGAACGGCGACGGTCTGATTGAGTACACGTCAAACCCAGCAACCAACGAGCTGAAAGTTGACCGAGACATCATGGTATTGGCAAACCCAGAGATTGCTAAGCTACCTAACTGGGTAATCGCACTTGTAGCAGCAGGTGGTCTAGCGGCAGCGCTATCGACGGCGGCAGGCCTACTACTAGCCATCTCGTCCGCAATATCCCATGACTTAATCAAAGGTGTGATAAATCCGAATATATCCGAGAAGAAAGAGCTACTCGCGAGTCGAATCTCCATGGCAGTCGCCATCGCAGTCGCCGGTTACTTAGGCTTGAATCCACCAGGGTTTGCCGCAGGTACGGTAGCCCTCGCCTTCGGCCTGGCAGCATCTTCCATCTTCCCTGCATTGATGATGGGTATCTTCAGTAAGAGCATCAACAAAGAAGGCGCAATCGCAGGTATGATTGCAGGTATCAGTATCACGCTATTCTACGTGTTCCAGCATAAAGGCATCTTGTTTGTATCTGACTGGACTTACCTACAAAGCTGGGGTCAGAACTGGTTCCTAGGCATCGAGCCGAACGCATTTGGTGCAATTGGTGCGGTATTTAACTTTGTTGTGGCATTCGCGGTATCAAGAGTAACAGCAGAAACACCACAAGAAGTAAAAGACCTTGTCGAGCACGTGCGTGTACCAGCAGGCGCTGGCGGTGCGGTAGACCACTAAAATATAACCCAAACCACAAAAGCCCCGCTTGGGGCTTTTTTATTCGCTAGATTAGGTTAATTTAACCTTATGACATTGTAGCAAGGAAGCCAACATGTTAAAAAACAAGCACTTTATTATCGCTCTGTTGATCGCCCCAATTCTGTCTTTGATCGCTTATTTCGGTACTGACATGGCTCTGAGTGAAAAACCTCATGCCGCTAAAGAAGGGGAAAGCTACAAACTGATCAGCAAATCGAATTGCCGTTATACCAGTGGCTTGTGTGATATGGAGAACGGTGACTTTAAAGTGAAGTTTCGCTCAGAAAAGCTGACGCAAGATAGCTTAGAGTTGTCTTTGCATGCGGCTTATCCACTGGAAGGGGTGAAGCTGTCAGTGGTGGATAGCCAAGAGCAAAACGCACAGCCAATTGACATGACGCCAGCGGGTCAAGACGGACAAAACTGGACCATCACTTTACCTAAGCCAGCATCAGCAGACAGTTGGCTACGTGTTGCGATTCAATCGGAAGGCACACTTTACTACGGTGAAACGCAAACCGCGTTTGTGAAATACGAGACCTTGTTTACAGAGCAGTAAGTTTATCGGCCTCTGAACAAGCACTGCTGTTTGAGGTCGGCCCTATCTCGCGAAAAATACCGAGCTCAGTTGTAGGGATTGAGCTCATTGACTTCAGCCGATACTGAGTCCGAGTATCGGCTTTTTTTGTTGTGTTATTTCCTTAAAAAAGCTGTGGTTGCTAATCGACAATTTATTGATAATAATTATCATTATCTAGAGTGTCGAGGTAAATATGGACAGCAGCCAAGCCATCTACAATGCATTTTTTAAAGCGCAAGACCAATTCCTACACGTGTATGCGCCAAGCGGTTTCGAACCCGATGTGATTCATGATTACGTCCATTGGGGAATGGTGCTGTCATCCATTTACGATCACGATGCAGAGCACCAGAATCTGTTGCTGTGTGAGCTGTATTTGCGCCGAGTCTACTTCCATCTACTGGATGCCATTCAAGACCCAACCCGTAGCCGCATCTTCCGCCGAGTCTGCCTCGACTCTATTCACACACCGCTACTTTGCCTCAAACGTTACTACTACCAATTTGAGGATGGCGACGTGAAATTTCTCTCATTACAACAACAATTACGTCTGATACAGACGCCTCTCGATTAAACAAAAGGAACCTACCATGACCACGGAATTCCGTATCGAAGCGGACAGCATGGGCGAAGTCAAAGTCCCTGCCAACGCTTTGTATCAAGCCCAAACTCAACGCGCTGTCGATAACTTTGCTTTTAGCAAACACACCATGCCGACGGGCTTTATCCAAGCACTCGCCCACATCAAACAAACCGCAGCGCTCACCAATGCCCAACTTGGCTTGCTAGAAGGTGATATTGCCAATGCCATCGCCGATGCTGCGCAAGCCATCATTGATGGTAAACACTTCGACCAATTCCCTATCGATGTATTCCAAACCGGCTCAGGCACCAGCTCAAACATGAATGCCAACGAAGTGATTGCAACATTGGCGTCTGAGCACCTAGGCGGAACGGTCAATCCAAATGATCACGTCAACATGGGTCAAAGCAGTAACGACGTAGTGCCTACTGCAATTCAAGTCAGCTCTGCAATTGCGATTGAAAAACAGCTACTGCCTGCACTGTCTCACTTAAGTGAAACACTAGAGACTAAGCAGCAAGCACTAAAAGATGTGGTGAAAACAGGTCGCACACACCTCATGGATGCGATGCCAATTACCTTCGCCCAAGAGCTTGGCGGCTGGCAGTTCCAAATTGAACATGCTAAGCAAGCTATTGAGCAAACACTGCCAGCAGTGAAAGCGTTAGCCCAAGGTGGAACAGCGGTGGGCACAGGGATCAACGCCGATCCACGCTTCGCCGATCTTTTTGCTGATAACCTAACGCAATCAACGCGCATCGAGTTTGCTTCAAGCAAAAACTTCTTCTTCAATCTCAGCAGTCAGGATGCGATCGTCGCCCTATCGGGACAGCTCAAAACAGCAGCAGTTGCGATCATGAAGATCGCAAACGATCTTCGCTGGATGAACTCAGGTCCACTCGCAGGCTTGGGTGAAATTGAACTGCAAGGTTTGCAACCGGGCTCTTCTATCATGCCGGGCAAAGTAAACCCTGTGATTCCAGAAGCAGCAGCCATGGCGTCTGCACAAGTGATTGGTAACGACGCGACCATTACCGTTGCCGGTCAATCGGGTAACTTCCAGCTAAACGTGATGCTGCCAGTGATTGCGCACAATGTACTAGAAAGCATTGAACTGTTGTCGAACAGCGCCGTAGCTTTGGCAGATAAAGCCATCGCGACGTTTGAAGTGCGCCAAGACAACCTTGATGTTGCACTGGCGAAGAACCCGATTCTGGTCACCGCACTTAACCCCGTGATTGGCTACCTAAAAGCAGCCGAAGTAGCGAAGAAAGCCTACAAACAAGGTCGCGCTATCATTGATGTCGCAGAAGAAGAAACAGACTTGGATCGTGCAACATTAGAAAGACTGCTCGATCCAGCCAAACTGACTCAAGGCGGGGTGGCTGAATAAGTCACTGGCCGATTACCCCTTTAAAGCAAAAGACCTCCAATCGGAGGTCTTTTTTTTCTAGGCGACTCGATTGAGCACCGAGCGCAGTTTCAAAGGTTTCACCGGTTTGGCGATAAAACTGAACCCATTGGCTTTAATGCCTTCCATCATATCATCGGTTCGATCGGCACTGATGATCACCCCTTCAAAGCGGTCCCCAAGACGCAAACGACATTGCTGCAACACTTCCAATCCCGTCCGACCATTATCTAAACGGTAATCGGAGAAAATCACATCCGGCAGCCAGTCGTCTTCCAATGTTTTAAGACTCTCGACAATATCAGTCGCAATGCGAATGTCGCAGCCCCAGCGCGAGAGTAAGTTTTCCATCCCAACAAGAATATCCGGCTCGTTATCAACACATAGGACACGAATATGGCTTAAATCGGATTGTGCACTCTTCACCGCTTTGACCGCCGGAATGTGCACCTTCTCTGCCTTATCTAAGTTAATCGAGAACACACTGCCTTTACCGAACCAAGAACGCATCGAGATTTCATGCCCTAGTACTTGAGCAATACCTTTCGAAATAGCCAAACCTAACCCCAAACCTTGGTCTGAACGGACTTGAGTACCACGATTAAACTCTTCGAAGATCTCTTGTTGCTTCTCTTCTTCGATGCCCATGCCGTTATCCCACACATCGATACGCACTCGGCCTTGTACGCGACGCACACCAAGCGCTACTTTACCACTCGGGCTATAACGGAATGCATTGGTAAGGAAGTTCTGTACCACGCGGCGCAGCAATTTCGGGTCGGATTTCACCATCAAAGACGATGGGATCATGGTGAACTCAATGCCTTGTTGTTTCGCTAGTGCGCTGAATTCAGCATTCAAGTTAGCTAATACATCATTGACTGCAAAGCCATGCACATTGACGTCCAACTTGCCCGATTCCAAACGTGAAATATCCAGCAAGTCACCAATCAAATCTTCCGCCGCCCCCAACGCACTCTCAATGTGGGTCGATAGCTTTTGGGTTTCACTGTCTTTGGCCACTTCCGACAACGAAGAAGCAAACAGTCGTGCGGCATTCAGCGGCTGCATCAAGTCATGACTCACCGCGGCTAAGAAGCGCGACTTAGACTGCGACTCATGTTCAGAACGTTGCGTCGCTGCCACTAGTTGTTTGTTCAGTTGTTCCAACTCACGAGTACGAGCACGAACGCGTTCTTCTAGTGTCTCATTAGCGTCTTTCAGAGCTTGCTCTGCATCGCGGAACACGGTGATATCGGTAAAGCTCATAACGAAACCACCACCAGGCATTGGGTTGCCTTGCACTTCAATTACGCGACCATCTGGACGCACACGGGAAGAGGTATGTCTCGTGCCTTGTTCAAGGTGATAAACACGGCGACGAACGTGATCTTCAGGGTCACCCGGACCACATAAACCTTGCTCAGCATTATGACGAATCACATCTGCAATCGGACGCCCGACCTGAATCAATCCCGGCGGGAAAACAAATAACTCCAGATAACGTTGGTTCCACGCTACCAGCCTTAATTGCTTGTCGACCACTGCGATGCCTTGTCCAATGTGTTCAATCGCCCCTTGCAGTAAGCCACGACTGAAATCATACAGTTCTGAGGCTTCATCAACGATGGTCGCCACTTCCTCAAGCTGCATGTTTCTGCCTTGTAAAGCAGAAGTAAGTACTAACTTAGCTGAAGAAGCACCAAAAACACCGGCAAGTACACGTTCGGTGTGTCGAATTAAGGTAGAGGGGGCTTGTTGATTGGGAAGCAGCTCTTCGCGTTGCTGACTCCAATAGGTTTGGAAGGCAGATTTCACTCGCGTGCGGCCGACAAATCGTGACGCTAACATCTCCAGCTCACTGACCGTCACACGGCTCTGATACAAACTGATGTTTTCGCTTTCAGGCAACGGCGTACCAACGAATGAAGCCGATTGTAAGCGTTCACTTATGCTTGGACGCGTAGCTAATGATACCGCGACAAAACAGGCAGCATTTGCCACCACGCTGAGGATCATACCCCAGTCAGAAACGGCAATATCAAAGCCTGCCAATAAATCTGGTGGCGTGATCAGCCAAATCAGCAAGTTGTTGGTTGCATCGCCCGCCAGCATGTCGGTTTGGCTCATCAAAGTAATCAACCAAATGGTGAAACCCACCAGCAAACCGACATACACGCCTTTCTTGTTGCCCTGACGCCAGTACATACCACCAAGCAGAGACGGAGCGAACTGGGTAATCGCAGCAAACGAGAGAAAACCTATCGCAGAGAGTGAGTGGATACTATCTAAAGCCTGATAAAAGCCCCATGCACCAATCAAAAGAAGTAGAATAAGTCCGCGACGTATACGTAATAACAGCTTAGAAAAATGGTGATGATTACGCTTTGATAACTTCATCCGACGCAGAATCAGCGGCATCACCAAATCGTTCGATACCATGATCGCTAAGGCAATGGTCGAGACGATGACCATGCCACTTGCCGCCGAAGTACCGCCCAAAAATGCCAGCAAAGCGATGTCATTCGCACCCACTGCCATCGGCACACTGATCACGTACGTATCGGCAGGGCTACCACTCAATAGGCTTTGCCCTACCCACGCGATTGGCAGAACGAAAACGCCCATCAGAATCAGATACAGTGGGAACAACCAACGAGCGACGTGCAAGTCTTGCGCGCGTTCATTCTCGACCACCATGGTGTGGAACTGACGTGGCAAACAGACAATCGCCAGCATAGTCAGAATGGTATGAATCAACAAAGTCGGAATATTGGGTGATTCATAGGTTTCAGCAGCAATATCGACGAGATGGAAGCTCTCGGTATCCATCGCAAGCCAAACAATAAACACGCCCACCACTAAAAACGCCACCAGCTTGAGTACTGATTCAAACGCAATTGCCATCATCATGCCGCGGTGATGTTCGGTGTTATCGATATGACGCGTACCAAACAGCATTGTGAAGTTCGCCATCGCCCCCACTACAAACCAAGACACGCTGTAGTTTTGATAACTGAGATCAGATGCTAAATCTGGCGCGATGATCTCCAACCCCATAGTGATGCCACGCAATTGCAAAGCGATATATGGAAGAATGCCGGCCACGGCGATTAAGGTGACAACCACCGCCAAACCTTGTGATTTACCATAGCGGGCGGCAATGAAATCGGCAATGGAGGTGATGTGCTCGCGCTTGGCAATCAAGATCAGCCGAGCGAGCACGCGCCAACCGATGGTAAACACGATGATCGGCGCGATATAGATGGGTAGGAAGGACCAAGGGTTGTTGCTCGCCTGTCCGACCGTGCCGTAAAAGGCCCACGACGTACAGTACACTGCAATCGACAAACTGTAGATCCATGGTCGCCAACGCGCTAACCATCTCTTTTGTTTGTCACCGTACCAAGCGATTAAAAACAGGACTCCCAAATACGCCAAAGAAACGGGAATCACTAGCCATCCTTGCATCCGATATCCTTTCTTACTTTTCTTGCCTTTCTTGCTGTTTTTAAAGCAAGGAATAAAAAAACCTCTCCATAAGGGAGAGGTTTCATTTAACACTGCTTTCACAACAGAGACAAAGGTTAGTTTTTAATCTCTGTCACAGAAGCTTAATTCTGTGCTTCGGAGGCATTAGCTGAGAGGTCAACCACGTTGCTTTCATCATTTTGAGGCTCAACTTTGATGAACAACGCGACAAAACCCATCGCCGCCATCAACCAGAAGATATTTGCGCCCCAGTGCTCGTAACCCCAGCCACTGATCACCGTCATCAGCGCGATAAACGCACCCAGTGGAATCGCGTTGTACAATGCCTGTAATGCCACCATCTTGTTCTCTGCTGAGTTTTGGATGTATTGAATCGCAGCAATATGCGCCATGGCAAACGTCACGCCGTGAAGCATTTGCACCACTACCAGTGCCAAAATAGAGGTTGTTGCAGCTGTCATTCCCCAACGTAGCATCACACCACCAGCTGCCACGACAAACAGAGTACGCAGAGACCAGCCAGCGAATAGACGTTTACTCAAAGCAAACACAGCAACTTCAGCTGCCACGCCTAGGCTCCACAAGTAACCAATCACGTCTTCTGAGTGACCAGCCGCTTTCCAGTGAATCGCACTAAAACCGTAGTATGCCGCATGGCTGCCTTGGATTAACGCCATTAATACAAGGAACTTTACAACTGGTTTATCCGTCAGCAACGCTGAGAGTTTTGGACGCTCAGAATGTTGACCGCCACGTGTCACCGGCATTGGATTGGTGTTACGCATCGCAAACAATAGCGAGACAAACACACCGACCATTGCCGTGTACAAAATCATGTCCGAGCCAAACTCTGCCACCAAGTAACCCACCACTGTCGAGCCAGCAATAAAGGCAACCGAGCCCCATAAACGGGTGCGACCGTAATCGAGCATCTTCAAACGAGCGTAGTAGTTCGCCATCGCATCAGACAGAGGCACGACAGGACCACAACACAAGTTAAACAAGACGGTGGCAAGCGCCATTAACCAAAAATTACCGCCAGTGAAAAAGTGGAAACCAACAAAAATGAGGGCAGCAAAACTTAACCAGCGTAGCGCTGGCATAATGTGTTCAACCTTATGCAAACGTGGCGTAAGTACCATGTTCGCCACACAACGCGTCGCTAAGCCCAAACCAACCAACAGACCAATATCTGTCGGAGAAACACCCTGCTCTTTAAACCACAACGACCAAAATGGCAGATACACGCCATACGCAAAAAAGAATCCGAGAAAGTACTGGGAAATCCAGCCATACGGAGAGGGTTTCAACATCACTGACATCCTAAAAAACGAAAAAACTAACGACTTCCGACACGTAAACGTTTGGGACGCGGAATTATGGATCGCAATGCGTTATAGAAAAAGGGAAGAATCGGCAACTTACCGTTTCCTCAATGGCACAGGATCTCGAAATGCAAAATTAGATTGTGACGATTTAGACCAAAGTCGTCTGGCTTCGGCAGGGAAATTTGTCAGACTTGGGAATGTGTTCCTACCAAATTTAGGTGCTCTCATGCCTGACAAATTTAACATGCAATCTCCACCGTTCGACCGCCTAACTGACTCGCAGCAAAATCGATTGCGCTCGTCTCTTGATGTGGCGTACTACCGAACGCGAGATGTCATATTAGCTTGTGGGCAAGACAACCCTCACCTACACGTGCTAATTAAAGGCGCTGTAGAAGAGCGCTCAAAAGATCATGACGAAGTGTTTGCTCACTACGCTAATGACGACATGTTTGATGTGCGCTCTTTGTTTGAAGAAAGTGTACGCCATCAGTATGTGGCACTGGAGGATACCCTGTCGTACTTGCTGCCCAAGGGCGTGTTTCTTGAGCTGTACAACGAGAACGGACAATTCGCCGCCTACTTCGATAACAACTTATCCAAACGCCAAGCCCTCATTGAAGCGGCTCAGCAACAGCAAAACCTTGCCGAATTCATTCTGACTAAAGTCGATAGCAGCATCTATCATCCACCGATGCTATTAGCTGCTGATATGCCAATTAATCAGGTCACCAAAACACTCAAAGACAATGGCATTGACGCTGCTTTGGTTCAGCTTAACCAAGATGACCCACGCCTAGAGCAACATCCATCGGCGCATCCCTACGCGATAGTGACGCGAACCAATATGCTCCATGCCGTGATGCTTGACGACCACCCACTCGATACGCCAGTGAGTGAGATTGCGACCTTCCCTGTTTATCACGTGGATGATGATGACTTCTTGTTTAACGCCATGATCACCATGACACGCAATCGCATGAAACGTCTAATGGTGTGCGAAGGCAATCAAGCGGTCGGTATGTTGGACATGACACAAATCCTCAGTGCGTTTTCCACTCACTCACACTTACTGACACTCAGTATAGCGAGAGCCAGCAGCGTGGAAGAGTTAGCCCTTGCTTCCAATCGACAGCGTCAGTTGGTGGACAGCTTGCTGACCAATGGTATCCGCACTCGCTTCATCATGGAGTTGATATCTGCTGTAAATGAACAAATCATCGAAAAAGCGTTTGAGCTTGTGGTGCCACCAGCACTGCACGATCACTGTTGTCTGATTGTGCTTGGCTCGGAAGGTCGTGGAGAACAAATCCTCAAGACCGATCAAGATAATGCACTGATCATCCAAGATGGGCTGGAATGGGAACACTGCGCCGAAGTGATGCAAACCCTCACACACACCTTGCAGCAACTGGGTTACCCACTCTGCCCTGGCAAAGTCATGGTTAACAATCCGAAGTGGGTTCGAACGCAGCAAGAATGGATTAAAACGCTCGATGGTTGGATTACTAAAGCACAGCCTGAACAAATCATGGATTTAGCCATCTTCAGTGATGCCCATGCGGTCGCAGGCAATCGAGAGTTGCTCACGCCTATCGCCGAGCACCTCAGAGATAGCATGAAAGATCGTATGTTGATTCTGTCCGATTTCACTCGCCCTGCTCTGCAATTTTCCTCGCCTCTTTCTCTGTTTAGTAACGTAAAAAGTGCTAAAGATGGGCTGGATATAAAGCGCGGCGGCCTCTTTCCAATCGTGCATGGCATTCGCACTTTGGCATTGGAATACGCGATTGAAGAGAATAACACCTTTGAGCGTATCGAAGCACTGAGAAACAAACGCATCTTAGAACCAGAAACCGCAGACAACCTCAACGAAGCGCTGAAGCTGTTCTTCAAGATCCGTTTGAACCAGCAATTGAGTAAGCAGGAAGCACTGAACAATATCGACATCAAACAGTTAGACCGAACAGAACGAGACCTGCTGCGCCACAGCTTACATGTGGTGAAGAAGTTTAAGCAGTTCTTAGGCTTCCATTATCAAATCCGTGATTAGAGTCTTTTAGGCAAATAAGACGAGAGGTAACAGGGATGAATTGGCTACAAAGGAAATACTGGCATTACAAACTGAAGGGCTCACCTTATCAACCACTGTTTTGTTCGCCGCAAAAAGGTGAGTTTGTCTCTCTCGATTGCGAAACCACCAGCTTGGACCCAAATAGAGCCGAGCTGGTCACCATCGCTGCGACCAAAATCATCGATAATCGCATCATCACCAGTAAACCGTTCGAAGTTCGACTGCGCGCCCCGCAATCACTCGATTCAGGTTCAGTGAAAATTCACCATATCCGCCACCAAGATTTGGTGGATGGCATCAGCGAAAAAGAAGCACTCACCAAGCTGCTCGACTTTATCGGCAATCGTCCTTTAGTTGGCTACCACATTCGCTACGACAAAAAGATCCTCGACCTCGCTTGTCTGAGGCATTTAGGCTTTCCACTACCGAACCCGCTCATCGAAGTGAGCCAGGTTTATCACGATAAGCTCGAACGTCATTTGCCTAACGCCTACTTCGACTTAAGTCTTGATGCGATTTGTAAGCACCTTGAACTGCCGATTCAAGACAAACACGATGCCCTGCAGGACGCAAAATCCGCCGCTTTAGTGTATGTGCGTCTCACCAAAGGCGATTTACCAAACCTGAGCGTGCCTTATACCCAATAGGTTCAATACTCAGCTTTCGATCCACCTCCCACATTCGCTTTAAATTCAGCAATATCGCGGCGCATTCCTCACTCTCATCCTAAAGTCTAATTGTGGAAATACGCGCTGTGACTGACAGTTATTATCACAGCAACGTTCTTGATGACACATAAACCAAGAACGAACACAGCCCTACAAAAGACGAAGGTCGAGAATTAAAGGCACAAGGAGAGAAGCCATGAGCGAAGCCCACGTTTATCCGGTAAAAGAAAACATTAAAAACCATACGCATGCGGATAATGACACTTACCTAGCCATGTATCAGCAGTCGGTAACCGACCCAGAGGGCTTCTGGAGCGAGCACGGTAAAGTTGTCGATTGGATTAAGCCATTCACTCAAGTTAAAAACACCTCTTTCGATACCGGTCACGTCGACATTCGTTGGTTCGAAGACGGCACACTAAACGTATCTGCAAACTGTATTGACCGTCATCTTGCCGAGCGTGGCGATGAAGTCGCGATCATCTGGGAAGGCGATGACCCTGCGGACGACAAAACCCTCACATTTAATGAACTGCACAAAGAAGTGTGTAAGTTCTCTAACGCGCTAAAAGAGCAAGGCGTGCACAAAGGCGACGTGGTTTGTCTTTACATGCCAATGGTGCCAGAAGCGGCTATCGCAATGCTGGCATGTACGCGTATTGGTGCGGTTCATACCGTGGTATTTGGTGGTTTCTCGCCAGAAGCCCTGTCCGGTCGTATCATCGACTCAGATGCGAAAATCGTTATCACTGCTGACGAAGGCGTTCGTGGTGGTCGCGCAGTACCACTGAAGAAAAACGTTGATGAAGCACTGACAAACCCAGAAGTAAAAACCATCGACAAAGTTGTCGTTCTAAAACGCACGGGCAGTGATATTGATTGGCACGAGCACCGTGACGTTTGGTGGCACGAAGCAACGGCTGTTGTTTCTGACGTATGTCCACCAGAAGAGATGAAAGCGGAAGACCCTCTGTTCATTCTGTACACTTCAGGCTCAACAGGTAAGCCAAAAGGCGTGCTGCACACCACAGGTGGTTACCTAGTGTACGCGACCATGACCTTCAAGTACGTGTTCGATTACCAAGAAGGTGAAACGTTCTGGTGTACGGCGGATGTGGGTTGGATTACGGGTCACACTTACTTAATTTACGGTCCACTGGCGAACGGTGCGAAAACCATTCTGTTCGAAGGTGTACCAAACTACCCAAGCACGGCTCGCATGAGTGAAGTGGTTGATAAGCATCAAGTAAACATTCTCTACACTGCGCCAACAGCGATTCGCGCCCTAATGGCGAAAGGTAACGAAGCGGTAGCCGGAACCTCTCGTTCAAGTTTGCGTGTAATGGGCTCAGTAGGTGAACCTATCAACCCTGAAGCATGGGAGTGGTACTACAAGACCATCGGTAATGAAAACTCACCGATCGTTGATACTTGGTGGCAAACAGAGACAGGCGGTATCTTGATTGCGCCACTGCCAGGTGCAACCGATCTAAAACCAGGCTCTGCAACTCGCCCATTCTTCGGTGTACAACCAGCGCTAGTGGACAACATGGGTAACATCATCGAAGAAACCACTGCAGAAGGTAACTTGGTGATCCTTGATTCATGGCCAGGTCAGATGCGTACTGTTTACGGTGACCACGAGCGCTTTGAGCAAACCTACTTCTCTACCTTCAAAGGCATGTACTTCACCAGTGATGGTGCTCGTCGTGACGAAGATGGCTATTACTGGATCACAGGTCGTGTAGATGACGTATTGAACGTCTCAGGTCACCGAATGGGTACCGCAGAGATTGAGTCAGCACTGGTTGCACACGATAAGATTGCGGAAGCAGCGATTGTCGGTATCCCTCATGACATCAAAGGTCAGGCAATTTACGCATACGTCACGCTTAATGATGGTGAATTCCCATCAGCTGAGCTGCACAAAGAGGTGAAAGACTGGGTACGTAAAGAGATTGGCCCAATCGCAACGCCAGACGTACTGCACTGGACAGACTCTCTACCAAAAACACGCTCCGGTAAAATCATGCGTCGCATCCTACGTAAGATTGCAACGGGTGATACCAGCAACCTAGGTGATACTTCAACACTGGCCGATCCAAGTGTTGTAGACAAGCTAATTGCAGAGAAGGCAGAACTGGCATAACACCCAGCCTCCGTTTTAAACGCTAGCTCTAAAAGCCACCATTGTATATGGTGGCTTTTTTGTGCGTGGACGCAAAATAAACCACAAAAAGCACGTGGCAATCATGTTGTTTTTGTTAACTTGGTTACAGAAACGACGGGGGCTATTGGGAGATTAGACCAGTAAATTGCTGCTAATTGCTGTGAATTAGCTATAATCTTGGTCGATTTTTTAAAATTTGCTCGGTTTTAACAAAAAAATCGTGCTGAATTATCGTATATTTGGGAATATAAACGTTCCACTCACGATAAAGGAAGATAGCAACATAATGTCTGCAAAGTCACGGATTCTAGTTCTAAACGGGCCAAATCTTAATCTATTAGGTCTGCGTGAACCGACACATTACGGTAACAACACCCTAGCACAGATTGTTGACGCATTGACTGAACAAGCTCACAACTCTGGGGTGGAACTTGAACACCTGCAATCGAATCGTGAGTACGAACTGATTGAAGCTATCCACGCTGCGTACGGCAAAGTGGACTTCATTATCATCAACCCAGCGGCTTTCACTCACACCAGTGTCGCGCTGCGTGATGCATTACTTGGCGTAGCCATCCCATTTATCGAAGTGCACCTATCGAACGTTCATGCTCGTGAGCCGTTCCGTCATCACTCTTATCTGTCTGATAAAGCAGAAGGGGTGATTTGTGGCTTAGGTGCACAAGGTTATGAATTCGCTCTGTCTGCAGCAATCGCGAAATTGCAGGCAAAGTAAACCAAACACTCTGCAGCCCTTTTGGGTTGTCTTAATCACAAGATAAAAGAGAAAGAAAAGATGGATATTCGTAAAATCAAGAAGCTAATCGAGTTAGTTGAAGAGTCTGGCATTGCTGAGCTAGAAATCTCTGAAGGTGAAGAGTCAGTACGCATCAGCCGTAGTGGCCCTGCAGCTCCAGCACCAGTTCATTACGCAGCAGCTCCAGTAGCAGCACCTGCGCCAGTGGCAGCAGCTCCAGTAGCAGACGCACCAGCAATGGCAGCAGAAGCACCAGCAGCAGTTCCTGCAGGTCACCAAGTTCTTTCTCCAATGGTTGGTACTTTCTACCGCTCTCCAAGTCCAGACGCGAAATCATTCGTTGAAGTTGGTCAGAGCGTAAATGCTGGCGACACACTATGTATCGTTGAAGCAATGAAAATGATGAACCAAATCGAAGCGGACAAATCAGGTGTTGTAACTGCAATCCTAGTTGAAGACGGCCAGCCAGTTGAATTCGACCAACCACTAGTTGTAATCGAATAAGCGGGGCTTGCCTTATGCTAGATAAAGTAGTCATCGCGAACCGAGGTGAAATTGCACTTCGTATCCTTCGCGCTTGTAAAGAATTAGGCATTAAGACTGTGGCAGTGCACTCAACAGCTGACCGCGATCTTAAGCACGTACTACTTGCAGACGAAACCGTATGTATCGGTCCTGCTCGTGGTATCGACAGCTACCTAAACATCCCTCGTATCATTTCTGCAGCAGAAGTGACGGGTGCAATTGCGATTCACCCGGGTTACGGCTTCCTATCTGAGAACGCAGACTTTGCTGAGCAAGTAGAGCGCAGCGGTTTCATCTTCGTTGGTCCTAAAGCAGACACCATCCGCATGATGGGTGACAAAGTGTCAGCAATCAACGCAATGAAAAAAGCAGGCGTTCCTTGTGTACCAGGTTCTGACGGTCCACTAGATAACGACGAAGACAAAAACAAAGCTCACGCTAAGCGTATCGGCTACCCAGTAATCATCAAAGCCTCTGGTGGCGGCGGTGGTCGTGGTATGCGTGTTGTACGTTCTGAAGCGGAACTTGTTCAAGCTATCGCTATGACGCGTGCAGAAGCAAAAGCGGCGTTCAACAACGACATGGTTTACATGGAGAAATTCCTAGAAAACCCTCGTCACGTTGAAGTTCAGGTAATTGCTGACGGCCAAGGCGGCGCTATCCACCTAGGTGAACGTGACTGTTCTATGCAGCGTCGTCACCAGAAAGTTGTTGAAGAAGCACCAGCACCAGGCATCACTGAAGAAATGCGTAAGTACATCGGTGAACGTTGTACTCGTGCATGTCTAGAAATCGGTTACCGCGGCGCAGGTACGTTCGAATTCCTATACGAGAACGGTGAGTTCTACTTCATCGAAATGAACACTCGTATTCAGGTTGAGCACCCAGTAACAGAAATGGTTACCGGCGTTGACCTAATTAAAGAACAGCTACGCGTAGCAGCAGGTCAGCCACTTTCATTCACTCAGGATGACATCAAGATCCGCGGCCATGCAATTGAGTGTCGTATCAACGCAGAAGACCCAGAGCGTTTCCTACCTTCACCAGGTAAGATTGAACGCTTCCACGCGCCAGGCGGTATGGGTGTTCGTTGGGAATCTCACATTTACACTGGCTACACAGTACCACCTCATTACGATTCAATGATTGGTAAACTGATCACTTACGGTGAGAACCGTGATGTAGCGATTGCACGTATGAAGAACGCACTAGGCGAGATGATCATTGAAGGCATCAAGACTAACGTTACTCTACAAGAGTCAATCATGAATGATGAGAACTTCCAACACGGTGGTGCGAACATTCACTACCTAGAGAAGAAGCTAGGCCTACAATAAGCCTTCGCTAACCTCATAATAAATGCCCACATCTGTGGGCATTTTTGTTTTGTATAAAGTCTATACTCAAACAAATCGTAGAGTTCTGGTAAACTCTGCGCCACTTCATTCACTTTAAGAGCAAAAACAAATGCCTTGGATTCAAATCAAACTCAATGCGACCAATGAAAACGCTGAGCAAATCGGCGACATGCTAATGGAAGAGACTGGTGCGCTGTCTGTAACATTCCTAGACGCGCAGGATACGCCTGTATTCGAACCTCTACCTGGCGAGACTCGCTTATGGGGCGATACTGACATTCTGGCACTGTACGATGCAGAAGCTGATACAAACTTCATCATCACTCAAATCAAAGCAAGCAACATGCTAGCGGACGATTTTGCTTACAAAGTAGAACAGCTAGAAGACAAAGACTGGGAACGCGAGTGGATGGAAAACTTCCACCCAATGAAGTTCGGCGAACGTCTATGGATTTGCCCAAGCTGGCGTGAAATTCCAGAGCCAGACGCAGTAAACGTAATGCTAGATCCGGGCCTTGCATTCGGTACAGGTACTCACCCAACGACTGCATTGTGTCTTGAGTGGCTAGAGGGTCTCGATCTATCAGGTAAGACAGTAATCGACTTCGGCTGTGGTTCAGGCATCTTAGCGATCGCAGCGATCAAACTAGGCGCTGAAAAAGTTATCGGGATCGACATTGATCCTCAAGCACTACAAGCATCTCGCGACAACGCTGAACGTAATGGCGTAGCCGATCAACTTGAAGTGTTCCTACCTCAAAACCAACCTGAAGGTCTAATTGCAGACGTTGTGGTTGCAAACATTCTTGCAGGTCCACTACGTGAACTAGCACCAATCATTAAAAGCCTAGTGAAGCCAAATGGCGACCTTGCAATGTCGGGTGTTTTAGACACTCAAGCAGAAGATGTAGCGAACCATTACCGTGACGAGCTTCACATTGACCCAATCGCAGAGCAAAGTGAATGGTGTCGCATCTCTGGTCGTAAGCAAGGCTAGACAAGGTTTTCAGGGCTAATTGTTTGAATTTCATACAAATTACAAAAACAATTTGTAAATGCTCAAATATTAGTCTTTTCACGCAGTAAAAAAATGCGTAAAATGCGCGCCCTTGCTGGTACAGAACTGTGATGACGTTTTGAAAATCGGAAACTATCAACTTAAGAACAATCTAATCGTAGCCCCTATGGCTGGTGTAACGGATAGACCATTTCGCGAGTTGTGTCTTCGCTATGGTGCGGGAATGGCCGTCAGTGAAATGATGTCTGCTAACCCGAAGCTATGGGGAACGTCAAAGTCGAAACAGCGCATGGTGCATGAAGGCGAATCGGGCATTCGCTCTGTACAGATTGCCGGTTCCGATCCACAGCTTATGTCCGATGCAGCTCAATTCAGTGTTGAAAACGGTGCGCAAATCATCGACATCAACATGGGCTGCCCAGCAAAGAAAGTGAATAAGAAGCTGGCGGGTTCTGCACTGCTTCAATACCCAGACATCATCAAAGAGATTTTGACTGCGGTAGTGGACGCGGTAGACGTTCCTGTAACGTTAAAGACCCGTACTGGCTGGAACACAGAAAACAAAAACTGTGTTCACATCGCTAAATTAGCCGAAGACTGCGGCATACAGGCTCTTGCACTGCATGGCAGAACAAAAGCGTGTATGTACAAAGGTGAGGCCGAATACGACAGCATTAAAGCGGTTAAACAAGCTATATCCATTCCGGTTATCGCAAACGGTGATATCGATAGCCCGGAGAAAGCGAAGTTTGTACTGGAGTACACCGGTGCAGACGCTTTAATGATTGGACGTCCTGCCCAAGGTCGTCCTTGGATTTTCCAGGAAATCCATCACTATTTGGAAAACGGCACCACAATGGATGAGCTTCCAAGTGAGGAAGTGAAAGCCATTATGCTTGGTCATGTTAACGCTCTGCATGGTTTCTATGGAGAGTTCTTAGGTCCACGTATCGCGCGCAAGCACGTTGGGTGGTATCTAAAAGAGCATGAGCATGCGAGTGAGTTTCGCCGTACCTTCAACGCTATCGACGCAGCTGAGCTGCAACTTGAGGCGTTAGAGGGTTATTTTGATAACGTTGCATCATAATTAAGAGAAGAGCTAGACCGAATATGTTCGAACAAAATCTGACTTCAGAAGCATTAACAGTAACTACAGTAACGTCACAAGACCAGATTACTCAAAAGCCTTTACGTGACTCTGTTAAAGCGTCTCTTAAAAACTACCTAGCTCAACTAAACGGCCAGGAAGTAACAGAACTATACGAATTAGTTCTAGCTGAAGTTGAACAGCCACTACTAGATACCATCATGCAGTACACTCGCGGTAACCAAACTCGCGCAGCAACTATGATGGGCATCAACCGCGGTACTCTTCGCAAGAAACTTAAAAAATACGGCATGAACTAATACGTTCATACAGTATTTTTGTAAAAAAGGCTTGGCCAGCAATGGTTAAGCCTTTTTTATTGCCTTTAAGCCATCCAGCTCTGCGTTCCTCATATTCTGTGTAAACATTAGTCAAATCTGATACATTGAACTGTGATCGGTATTGATTGTGAACTCAATATAAACAGATATAATCAAAGACTTACTTTGGATAAAGGAACTAACCTCGTGATTTACAAAGAAAGGGAAGATTGGCTCCATGCCATTTTGAATACCCTCCCTGATCATGTCTTTATCCTCAATGAACAAGGTCGCTATATCGAAAGTTTCGGTGGCACTTATCATTCAAAGTACTTCAATGCGCAAAGCTATACCAACCTCAAGTTGAACGATGTTTTGTCGACAAGCAAAGCCGCTGAGTTGCTTGGTTATATTGGTGATGTACTCCACTCTAACGAGCCAAAAGTCGTCAAATACAGTATCGCACTACAAGATCACCTACTAATGCCAATAGAAGAACTAGAGGCGTTAGACAATCCAGAAGAGACCTGGTTTGAAGCAATCATCAAGCCTGTAGAAGACCTACAAAGTGGCGAGAATTGGGTAATTTGGTCTGTCCGTGACGTTACGAAAACCCACCTACTTGAAAAGCGCTTGAAAGAGCTCTCAGAGACCGATGAGCTAACTGGTGTATTGAATCGACGAGCATTCTTAACCAGCCTAGATAAGGCTATGAGCTCACATTTGCGACCGTCTCAAACACTCTCCTGCATAATGATCGATATCGACCACTTTAAAGAGATTAATGATCAAGTCGGCCACTTCTCTGGGGATCAAGTGATCCATCACGTAGCCAAGATCTGCCAGCGAGCAATTCGCGGTAGTGACTTTATTGGTCGCTTAGGAGGAGAAGAGTTTGCTGTGATCTTAGTTAACACTAGTGCAATACAAGCCTATGATGTAGCAGAGAGAATAAGAGAGGCGATTCAAAATGCGCCATGTAAAGTTGATGGTATTGAGATCAGTACAACTGTAAGCATTGGCGTCGCAGAATATGATGAGCAAGTATCTAGCACTACGGAGCTCATGGTTAACGCCGATAAAGCTATGTATTACTCGAAGCACTCGGGGCGCAACCAAGTAACGCTTCACCACGGTAGTATTCCTGATGTGAAACTACAGCACTCTACCAACTTAAGAATCCAAAAGGTTTCTTAACTTTCTCTGTCTTATTTAAAATTAATCAACCCCATACCCATTTCACTCTATACACCTTCCCTCTTTAAAATCTGTTATACACGGCCTTCTAGCGTGCTCTATACACCCAAGGATACTTTCTTAATACAGTTTGTGGGTTAGCCTCAGAAAGGCCTATAAGTTATTGCAGAGTCGGACAAGGTGAGATGCGGAGAAGTAGTGCGTTAGCACTACATCGCAGCCAGTTGTTTAGGCGGAACAAAGAATAGTGAACAATAGTAAAAGAAGTTTAGAAGCGCCTTTAACAAGGTCTTGTCATTGGAATGAATTTACTTTGCTCCAAATGCAAAAAAGCCCACTCTTTCGAGTGGGCTTCTTCAAATTAAAAGCCTGGC
>NZ_JAHGAH010001119.1:0-656 GCF_030248475.1 Vibrio sp. D173a | reverse complement strand
ACGAGTTCAAAATTAGAAGGCCATTATTTGGCTAATCCAGTCAACGTGATTATGCCGCCGAATGACGTTATCTATAATTCGTCATCCATTAATATCGAATTCAGACAAAACAACAGCTACGACCTTCTTTATGTCACCGATAGAGAGGTTGGTTTTACTTCATCTGGCAGTTATAGCATTACCGGCAAACATATTTCATTAGACGAAGAACAACACCAGCAGATAATTCCTGAACGTGAACTAGATTTCTATGAAAAGGTGATGATCAGTGAAGGGTCTGTGCTTTCATCTGATTTTATGCCGTATATTCCAATTGCTAAAGATGAGGTATTGCTAATCACACCTAACTCAATGCTTCACCTGTGTAAGTCTGTTACTTGCCAAGATCTTCCACATTATGAAAATGAAGTACCCAAGGTTGTAGACCCTCAAGAATAATGTTTAGAGAGAAAACACAGGTAACAATACTCGATTAGGGGCCGCCGGCCCCTTTTTTTTGTACATAAAACAACCACCCCATACTCATAAAGCGATAAGCCCACCTCACAGTCAATATCACTCACAAAATCAACTTATGCGCAACATATTCAATACAAAGTGATCCGCCCGATGTTCTAGCAGCTGCTAGATTTCTTTTATTAACATCTAAACAACAG
>NZ_JAHGAH010001118.1:0-776 GCF_030248475.1 Vibrio sp. D173a | reverse complement strand
AAACTTTGCACAAAACTCACACTATGTAATACTTTATCCACTGAAAATTACATGGTTGCCTGAAATGGATAAAATTGAAGTAAGGGGTGCTCGCACGCACAACCTCAAAGATATAAACCTAACAATCCCAAGAGATAAGTTAATTGTGATTACGGGTTTGTCTGGGTCTGGTAAGTCTTCACTGGCTTTCGACACCCTGTATGCAGAGGGTCAGCGTCGTTACGTTGAGTCACTGTCTGCCTACGCTCGTCAATTTTTGTCCCTTATGGAAAAGCCCGATGTTGACCACATTGAAGGCTTGTCTCCGGCGATCTCTATCGAGCAAAAGTCGACATCCCATAACCCGCGCTCAACAGTGGGAACAATTACAGAGGTCTATGACTACCTGAGACTTTTGTATGCTCGTGTTGGTGAACCTCGCTGTCCAGATCATCATATTCCTCTTGCAGCACAAACCATCAGTCAAATGGTCGATAAAGTGCTCGAACAGCCTGAAGGCTCGAAGATGATGCTGCTTGCTCCTATCGTTAAAGAACGTAAGGGTGAACATGTAAAGACACTGCAAAACCTTGCAGCTCAAGGTTTCATCCGAGCAAGGATCGACGGTGAGACCTGTGATCTTTCCGATCCACCAGCACTAGAACTCCACAAAAAACACACCATCGAAGTTGTGGTCGATCGCTTTAAGGTTCGCCCTGATCTTCAACAACGACTCGATGAGTCTTCTCAGACCACTCTAGAGCTATCTGGTGGTATCGCCGTTGTCGATTGGATGG
>NZ_JAHGAH010001117.1:0-1112 GCF_030248475.1 Vibrio sp. D173a | reverse complement strand
ATAGGTGTTGTACTGTTAAGGAGATGTTTTTGATCACTTCTCGACTCTATTTCCAAGCGCCTATTTAGCCGTATGTGATAGAATTATGACTCCTACCCTGCGTGCTGAGTCTCTGATTTAGTTCACTATAATATAGTCATGATGAGTGTTTTGAGTTCTGAGAATGAAGAAGTATGAATTAGTTGTTCAAGATATTGTTAGCAAGATCTGCCAGAACAGCATCAACCATAAACTCCCAGCAGAAAGAGAGCTCTCAGAGATCTATGGGTTGTCTCGATTTACGATTCGTAAGGCTTTAGCCAAGCTCGAAGCGATCGGCATGGTCAAATCTAAAGTCGGCTCGGGCTACTTTGTGAATACCGCACTTATCGGCTCTCCTACAAAAAAATTCAGCTTAATAAAGCCCTACCGGATCAGCACGAGCAGCAGATATTTTCACTTACAGACAGTGAGTATATTTGGAAGATTAGACGCTTAAGATTGATCAACAATAAAGTCGTTCAAATAGAAGAAGCAAAAATACCCGTTCGAGTATTTCCCGATATGAATGCGGATATCATCGAAAGCTCAATCCAAAAACACGCCTTATCAATCGGGCTTGAAATAGATAGCTACCTCACCACTTATCAGGCGGTCAATGTCTCTAAAGATGATGCGGAATTACTCGGCTGTAAGAAAAACGCTGCGGCAATGAATATTACCAACCGAGGCTTCTTAACGTCAGGTGAGCTGTTTATCGTTAGCGACATCATTGATATTAACTATCAATGCACCTATCACACGCCATTTAACAGCGAAAGTATGAGTTACCGAGACAAAAAGTAACGATGTCGAGACGAGATTCAGCAGTTATGAGTAGTCATAAACAAATAAGCCGTAGCCACGAATAAACAAGCAGTAGCCACAAATAAAACAACCCGCTCAATAGCGGGTTGTTTTTATTCTTAAGTAACGACAGTTTAGAATTCGTAGTACAGGCGTACACGAGCACCAAAGTCGTCATCCTCTGAGAATAAAGACAACCCGCTATTGAGCGGGTTGTTTTATTTGTGGCTACTGCTTGTTTATTCGTGGCTAAGGCTTATTTGTTTATGACTACTGATAACTGCTGA
>NZ_JAHGAH010001116.1:0-737 GCF_030248475.1 Vibrio sp. D173a | reverse complement strand
TCTTCACCCGTTAGATACGGCAGGAAGTTGTAACCATCAAGGGGAAGTTTGAATGTCTTGTCGCCAGCAGTATGACCTTTAAGAAGTTTCTCTTTGATCTGGTCATCACCAGCAGCCGCTAGGAAAGTAGGCATCCAGTCCATGTGGTGCATGATTTCGTTGGAAATGGTTCCCGGCTCAATCTTATCCGGCCAACGGACCATAGCTGGTACACGGTATGCACCCTCCCAGTTTGTGTTTTTCTCACCACGGAATGGCGTTGTACCCGCATCTGGCCATGAGTTCATGTGAGGGCCATTATCGGTCGAGTAGAACACAATGGTATTGTCTTTAATGCCTAGGTCATCCACTTGTTTGAGCAGTTGACCGACGTGTCTATCGTGCTCAACCATGCCATCAGCGTAATTACTGATGCCGGTTACACCTTTACTATCTGGCTGCACGTGCGTTCTGAAGTGCATACGTGTCGCATTCCACCAAACGAAGAAAGGTTTGTCGGCTTTAACAGCACGATCCATAAAGTCGAGTGCCGCGTCTAACGTTTCTTCATCCACCGTTTCCATACGCTTACGCGTTAGAGGACCGGTATCTTCAATTTTTCCGTCAGCGAAGGATTTAATGACACCACGAGGGCCAAACTTCTTACGAAACTCTGGATCTTTTGGATAATCTTCATTTTCTGGTTCTTCTTCAGCATTTAGGTGGTAAAGGTTGCCAAAAAATTCGTCAAACCCGTG
>NZ_JAHGAH010001115.1:0-828 GCF_030248475.1 Vibrio sp. D173a | reverse complement strand
ACTTTAAGATAGCGACATCATTCGCCAATAACTGACTCAGTCGATTGTCGTAATCGTTTCGATAGTATATCTCAGTGACGCGGTAACGTTGTATATTACCAAAGGGATAGTCATTTACATTTTCGAGTTGAGGTACAACGGTCGTAAACAACTGCGCCGTTTCATTACCGTAGATACAGTGAGCAGCGGTGAGTACATGATACTGGTCAAGAATGGTCGCACCACAATTCGGGTTGGTCGTATAGAAATTGTCATACTCTAGACTATCGATAAACAAACTCGCTATCGAAGGAAAGTCAGACACCGACGCATTGCTGCCGTTGACAATATAATGGGTTATCTCTGCGCTAGATTCTAAATTCGCGTCAGACTCAGTAGTTGGGGTTGTGGTATCAGCACACACTGCAAAACTTCCAATCAAGGGAAGTGCGCCTGCCCATATCCACTTCTTCGATAGTGCACTTTTCATCGCCACTCTCCTACACGTCTGCGATTTCCTTGTTGAGTAATCTTCAGTATAGCGGCATAAATTATAAAATATTAAGCGATCTGTGACTCAAATGTGATACATCCCTAAGATGATCAATAAGTTATATAAAAAACAAAACCCCTCATTATCAACCATATGAATGGTGGAGAATAAGGGGTTAGGGAAAAACAATCGTTAATAAAGTATTATCGATTAGCCACGGTAGTAACGCTGAGGTACGAATGGCA
The DNA here is from genome assembly GCF_030248475.1 of Vibrio sp. D173a. NCBI lineage: Bacteria > Pseudomonadati > Pseudomonadota > Gammaproteobacteria > Vibrionales > Vibrionaceae > Vibrio > Vibrio sp. D173a. The sequence goes on along the minus strand of NZ_JAHGAH010001115.1, from coordinate 111 downwards.
TTTTTTCTACTGTCATTGGCAGTTTCTTACCGCGGACTTCAGCAAATACTTCTGTGCCGATAGCAGCAAGATCAGTACGAACGTACGCCATACAAACAGGCTTACCTGCGT
>NZ_JAHGAH010001114.1:0-834 GCF_030248475.1 Vibrio sp. D173a | reverse complement strand
TGTAGTAGCTACGCTCAGCTTTATCACCGTCACAACCACCGACTAGGAAGAAGTGCTTGATGTTGCCTTCTTTTACTTGCTCAACCACTGCTGGTGCTGCTTCCATCAGTGCGTTGCGACCAAAACCAACCGTGATCATCTGCTCGATCTCATCATGCTTGAAGCCTTCTTGGGCTAGTGCGCAGTCGATCAGTTCGCTGAAATCGTCACCCTCAAGGTGTGCAACACCCGGCCAACCTACGATGCTGCGTGTAAACAGGCGATCAGCGTATGCGCCAACATCTGGATTCAGCAGCCAGTTAGACGTCATGACAATTGCACCTAGCAAACTCTTTTTGCTGGTTTTGCCATGCGCTACCGTAGTTACCTGCTAGGTGTGGGTATTTTCTGAGTTCAGGGTAGCCGTGAGCTGGAAGCATTTCACCGTTGGTGTAAACATTGATGCCTTTGCCTTCTGTCTGTTGAAGGATCTTCTCAAGATCATGTAAGTCATGACCAGAAACCAGAATACAGTGACCTTTCTTCGTTTTCACATTCACTGCTGTTGGTTGTGGGTGACCAAAAGTATCGGTTTCGCCTTTGTCCAGCATCTCCATAACTTTGTAGTTCATCAAACCGATCTGCATTGATGTATCAAGCAGCTGTTTTAGGTCCGCAGGATCAGTACCTAAGAACGCCATAATTTGGTGGTATTCAGCGTGAATATCTTGGTTGGTTTGACCAAGAACGCGTGCATGCTCCATGTATGCTGCAGCACCTTTCAGGCCATACAAGCAAAGTAAACGTAGACCAATCACGTCTTCATGTTGAGAATCATGGCCACGGTTAACCGCT
>NZ_JAHGAH010001113.1:0-745 GCF_030248475.1 Vibrio sp. D173a | reverse complement strand
AGATGCGCTAATGAGCTGTTTGTAAGCATCTGAGTCATCATCATAACTATCTAACGTCGCCTCAAGCTGCTTCATGGTTTCACTGATGTCTTGTGGCAAGGCTTTCGCTCCTTCGCTATCAAGCAGTTCATCCATACTCTTCAGCGTACTGTCTAACGAAGCCAATGAACCATTTAAATTTGCGATCGTGGCGTCTAGTGGAAGCTCATTGACCTTATCTAAGAAATCGGTGATCTGTTTTTGAATTTCCGTTAAACCACCAGCCACAACTGGGAACACGGGATAACCATCAAACTCTCTTGGTTCGTGAGGCTCTTCGTCTTCATAAAAGTTAATATCGACAAACAGTGCCCCGGTAAGAAGGTTACCCGTTTTTAAGGTTGCTCTTAGCCCCTCGCCCATCTGCAGTTTGACGCGTTCTGCAAAGGCTTCGGCATTCACGGCTTTGAATACTTCAGAAACTCGTTCAATTTCGAGTTTAATGAGAATAGGGATACGGTTCGAAACCTTTGTCCATACGTATCTGCAACGGCACGGTATCCACCGTACCAATTCGCACCCCTCGATACTCAACCGGTGCACCTTTTCTTCACCCACGGACCGACTCTTCGAACAGCAGTACGTAATCAAGTGACGTGGTGTATTTACCCTCTACTACCGCATCGTAATTATCATAAAGCGTGTACTCTTTTAGGTTCTCTTTGATTTGGGCCCCCGGTTTAATGCTCTCCGCCACATCAAAACT
>NZ_JAHGAH010001112.1:0-805 GCF_030248475.1 Vibrio sp. D173a | reverse complement strand
TTTACTCGCTCTTCTAGTAAAGAAGCAGCAATGCCTTTCGGGTGCTTATCGGTATTCGTTACGTGGCTGAATTTGATAACAATTTCACCCGGTTCACAGTTCGCAGCAGCATTAAAACTTGTGAGCGCAAGCGCAGAGACAGATAGCAGGGTAAGAGGCTTAAACATTATTATTCTCCTTAGTAAACAAAGCAGCCCATCAATGGGAACTGCATGCTTTTACTAAGGCAATTAGCGCGCCAACTAGCTACATTTATTTAACAACCCTTTAACCATAAGGCTTGAGAGAAAAATGAACGGGGAAGCAAAGTAGAGGTGGATTTTTGAATGGGTGGAAAATGACACATCCCATTTTATGAAATGTGTCATTTCTCGAACATTTAAATTAAGCGCTTATTTTGAGCTGAGCACTTATTTTGAATAGAACACTTATGAAGAACAGCTGATCTCCATCTCTTTGCCCCACTCTGGTGGCAGTGCGGCTAAATATTCATAGTCAGGGTGCTCGGCATACGGATCGGCGAGCACAACCATTAATGCATCTACCACACTGCTATCGCCCTCTTCCGCTTTATCAATTGCCAATTGAGCCAGATAATTACGCAGCACATATTTGGGGTTAATGGCACGCATCTTCTCACAGCGCTCTTCCACAGTATCGGGTTCTAGCTCGCAGCGTTGTAGATAATTATTGACCCAGAGCTTGGCTGCTTCGCGGTCGATGACTAGATCAATCACCTCTTGCTCAGATTGCGTGTCGAGATCCGATAGCGCTCTGAAGAAACGAGGATAATCGACTCGGTTTT
>NZ_JAHGAH010001111.1:0-542 GCF_030248475.1 Vibrio sp. D173a | reverse complement strand
GAAGCTCTGCATCTGCATTGTCACCTTCAACAAAATCATCATAAAGTGCTACAGGCGCAGAATCTGTACCGCCAAGAGCTACGTTTACTGCGGTTTCTGCAGCTTCTAAATCACCACCATTTTTTTCAGCTTCAATTGCCACTAGGTCAGTGATTGGTGAAATAACTTTTGATGATGTCGGTGCGCGGAACACAAGCTCATGAGCCATAGCTTGAGATGGGTGGTCCATGTCGATCGTGTATTTGCCAGCAACTTCAAACTCATCGTTATTGTGTGCAATAAGTGCTTGTTGAACTGTACCGCCCGGAGTAAGGGTTTGTAGTGCTAGAGCGCCTTCAATAGAGTTTGGTACGGTGATTTGACCATTAGTATCAGTCAAGCCAAATACAAGGTCTGCGCCTTCAGTTCCAAGTGCATCGATATCAAGTTGACCATTGTTGTTTGTATCTTGGAAGGCAATTGCTTGATTAAAGTAACCATCAAAACCAGTAATCACCACACCACCTGGTGCAGCACCAGAACTATCACCATCTGAACCACCA
>NZ_JAHGAH010001110.1:0-706 GCF_030248475.1 Vibrio sp. D173a | reverse complement strand
TCAATGCCCCATCAGCTTGTTCAATTGCGCATGTTATTCGTATTGGATCTGGTAGCTGGGCGGTTAACCAACTGTCATTTAATTGAGCCGGTATTGCGGTGTTATAGGAGTCGTAAGTCCCAACCAAGTAACCAGATTGTTTGGCTAGCTCGACCGCGTTTGGTTGATAAAAGGCAGGCATCCAGTTATCAAAGCCCAACCAAAGTTTGTTCAATCCGGCGTTATTTAGATTATCGACCATGCCGGATGATAAGGCTTGTCCCCAAGAGTCTGGTGAGTTAAGAAACGAAGACGCATGTTCAGACAACCATTTTTTTCTGCTTTGCGCTGCGATGTATTGTGCCTCAATCGTGTTATCAGCCAGTGTAGGGCATGCGACGGGGTATAAGCTTTTTAGTGATTGGCTAATCGAATCCAACAGCAACTGTTTGTGGTATTGGCTCAACCAGTCCTTCCCCTTGGATAAAGTGGCTAGTTCGCGCTGAGCTTCCTCGGATATGTTGAGCTTAGAGCGTTCAAAGTACCATTCTTTTAGTCCCCACCAGTCTTTTACATCTTGGGTACTCAAAGGATCTTTACCAAACAGGTAAACATGACTTGCACCAACCAGCTTACTGATATCTGGATTACGTGTTTGTTTTGACGCTAGTGATTCTGATAATCCATTAGCGATGCGCCAGTCTCGGTATTGCTTGGCACCGTCGAG
>NZ_JAHGAH010000111.1:0-17135 GCF_030248475.1 Vibrio sp. D173a | reverse complement strand
GATAATAATCGTGCTGAACGCGCCATTAAACCGCTGGTCATTGGCAGAAAAAATTGGCTGTTCTCAAACACACCAAATGGTGCTGATGCGAGCGCGATGCTTTACAGCATCGTCGAGACAGCGAAAGCCAACGGCCTTATCCTCTACGACTACATGGTCAAGTGCATGAAAGAGCTCGCGAAAGCGGAGCCTGATATCGATGCGCTCCTACCTTGGAACTTCAAACATTAACAACACCGCCCCGTGGGTTCATGGGGCGCATACCATGAAACAGTAGAGGATGGTAAAAACTACGAGTCTGTAGTTAATGCCATTCAACTTGAATGGATAGAACAAGCTTTGCTTGATACATCTAAAGCAAGTATTAGGAGACGACGTTTACCAGCGCAACAAGCGGTTTGGCTTGTTATTTGGATGGGACTGCAACGGAATAAATCAATTAAGGAAGTGTTTAGTTCTCTTGACTTAGCTCTTCAACCCGAACCTCAGAATACATGGTCTCGTGTTGCACCTAGTGTGCTAACTGACTCTAGGCGACGTTTAGATGAGGCAACTCTTGCCGCTTTGTTTAAAACCTCTGTGGCGGCTTGGGAGAGCGACGCACTAGTAAAAGATAAGATGCTAGGGCTAAGCATCATGGCCGTGGATGGTACAACTTTTCGTTGTCAAGATTCAGAAGACAATGCGAAAGCATTTGGATTCATTTCTCAAAAACATAAACCTTACCCTCAACTTCGCTTAGTCGGCCTGATGGCGACCGAGACACGCTTTATGATGGGGGCTGCATTCGATGCTTGTCAGGTTGGCGAGGCAACGTTAGCACGCAGATTATTAGCAGACGTTCCAGCCAACTCGCTAACATTGTTTGATCGTTGCTACTTTTCCGCCGACCTGTTGATATCGTGGAATGCAGCAGCCTCCAATAGTCACTGGCTAACCCCTGTAAAACGGAAATTAAGATATGAAGTTGTAGAGCACTTTGCTGAAAACGACATGCTTATTTCTATGCCTATCTCACCACAAGCTCAGCGTAATAACCCTAATTTACCGACTCATTGGCAGGCACGCCTCATCCTCTATAAAGACCCAAAAGGTGAAATTGAAGGCTTTATAACTTCCCTTGTTGATCCTGAGAAATACTCATTAGAAGATTTATTAGCTGTCTATTGGCAACGTTGGGAAATAGAAGAAGGTTACGGTGAGATAAAGCAAACTCAGCTACAAAGCGAGGTTACCTTGAGAAGTCGTTTTGCTGTTGGTGTTAGACAAGAGCTTTGGGGAATACTGCTAGCGTACAATTTGGTGCGCTTAGAGATGATTCATATTGCTCAAGACGCCGATGTAAGCCCAACTAGAGTTAGCTTTACAGCGGCAATAAACTTAATAGATACCCAGTTACGTTGGTTGGCACTGAGTCCTGATGGAGCTCTACCGAGCAAACTCAAGCAAATGAGGGAAAGCATAAGTCACTTCATTTTACCGGATAAAAGAAAGGACCGAACGTATCCACGTTCAGTCCTTTTTGTCCCTACAAAATATCCATTTAGATATAAGCATTAATGCTTATCCGAACGGCATTGCATCGTCGGATGAGCCTTTTTGTTTGCTTTGTTGTCTCTTTACTATTGGTGTTATTGCTATCGCTACAGCCATATAAGCAGTGCGAAAATTAACAGACTCAACACGATACCAAACAGAACAATCCGCCCCTGCATTTCTGTCGAGACGGGACGATGCGGCCTTTTACCTAACGTCAGAATATACAATCCCGCGTAACCGATACTATAAGCAACCCTATCTAAACAAAGTTCGATCAACAACCAACGAATAAGTGCTCCCAATATCCTAAGCGCACCTATAACTAATTCTTCCATTTTTCTTTTCCTATTCCATTTTATTTTCAAACCACTGACGTTAAAGAGTTTTTCTTACAAAGGCTGTTCAATGGTTTGCTTTGTTCTGACGCAGGTTTAGGAAACAGGTCTATTATTATCACGGTATACCCAAGTGACCTTAGCATACAAGCAACGAGATTATTTTGGTATATCAACTCGTTGATTTAGAGAGGAATATTATGAAAAAGACACTATTAGCACTAACTGGTGCAGCCGTCATCTTAGCAGGCTGTCAGGATGAGAAACCCGCGGAGACAACTGCGGTTGAGGTTCCTCAAGCAACAGAAGTTGAAACCACCGTTGATGCAACACCGATTGAAGAAGAGCAAGTGATCACCACAGATACTTTTGTTGATTCTGGTCACAACGCGCAAAATGCGCTGGATTGGAACGGCATTTACAAAGGCAAACTTCCTTGTGCTGATTGCGCGGGTATCGATACCACGCTAACCCTGAACGAAGACGGCACTTACTCATTGGTAGAGCTGTACGAGGGTAAAGAAGGCGACCCAATCAAATCGGAAGGTAAGTTCACTTGGAACGAATCAGGCAACACCATTACATTGGTTGATGAATCCGGTCCGAACCAGTACTTCGTTGGTGAAAACATGCTAATGAAGCTGGATATGAACGGCGAAAAAGCGACAGGCGAGCTAGCGTCATTCTACAACCTAAGCAAAATGCCTTAATGCTGAATAGCGATTTCATCTCATCCTGATAAAGACCCAATCCGAGCCTCCCCAGCTCGGATTTTTTCATTTTCGTGAGAGAACAGCGAAGCAATCACTCAAATTACACTACAAGCACTGCTGTTTAAGCCAGTTGGTCAACTTAATGATTTCTGGCTGGTGAGCTCGATTCTTCTTATACACGAAGTAAAAGCTGTCTCCCGTTTCCAGTCCATGCGAAGGGATATAGACCAAATCCTGAGCTTTATCTCGTTCATTCAACATGAAGTCATTAGCGAACGTAATGCCTTGGTCGTAACGAGCGGCTTCGATAGCAAGCAGCATGTGACTGAAGTGCTGCATATCAATGTCTTTTGGCAGTTCAAACCCACCGGCTTTGCACCACTCTGCCCAATCTTTACCTCGTTCGCGATAGATAGAGTCAGTAGAAAGGATCGGATAGTGCCAGAGTGCATTCGGCATTGGTTGGTCTTGAATTTCTTTCCAGATATTGAGGCTACATACCGGATACAAAGTCTCATCATATAAGCGTACTGCCATATAATTACGCTTCGGCTTTTGCACTGTGATAAAACAATCACCAACACTATCGGTTTGTTCGGGATCTCCGGCGACCATATTGAGTGAGAGATCGATTTCTGGATACTGACGCTTAAAGTCCGCCAATCTTGGGATCAGCCATTTCACCGCCAGCGAGCTGTAAATCGCTAGCCGTAGACTTCCCTTTTCTCCTTCACGCACCTTTTGACTCGCCATCGCAATCGCGCTAATAGCAGGGCTGATATCTTCAAGATAACGAAAGCCGGTATCCGAGAGTGACAACTTACGCCCCTGGCGAATAAACAAGGCTTCACCAAGGTAGTCTTCTAATATACGGATCTGATGGCTCACCGCACTTTGGGTCACGTTGAGCTCTTCTGCTGCAAGGGAAAAACTCAAATTGCGCGCAACGGATTCGAAACAGTGGACCGCTCTAAGAGGTGGTAGTTTCATTATCTAAAAATCTCATACTTAAACTAATAAATATCATTTCAATTCACCCTATGACATCACCTACTCTTTGGCAAAGAATGAGGAGAGGAATAAAGTGAAAGTCACATCTGTCGGTGCAGCCATGCTGCTATTAATCGTTGGTAACCTAGTTGCGGTGCTCTCAGACGCTTTGATCAAAAGTGTCGGTAATTAAGTGCCGGTTTTTCAGTTTGTGTTTTACCGACAATTGTCAGCTGTGATGATGTTACTACCCGTGTATTTACTCACTAAACAAGCCCCATTAATGGAAGGCTTCAAGTGGCATGCAGTTCGTGCGCACGTTTGGTTAACTGGCGCGATTTTCATGGAGTTTGCCATCTCGTCGATGCCACTCGCCACCGCGAACGCGATCTTCTATGCCGCGCCTTTGATCATGCTGCCACTGGCGGCCATCTTCTTTGGAGAGAAACTTTCCGGTCAATCAATTGCGGCGGCAGTGTTGGGCTTTGCAGGCGTGCTTGTGATTATTCGTCCCGATCAGATTGATTGGGCAGCACTATCGGCATTGGTTGTCGCAGTCACTTTGGCGATCAACAACCTGCTGATCCGCAAACTGCCAAAGAACCAATCTGTGCCACACACACTGTTGATGACTAACCTAGCCGGCATCCCGGTATCATTGTTGTTGGTGTTTATTGAAGGTGAAGCATGGGATTGGAGTTACTTCCCTATTGCGGCAGGTTCAAGCTTGTTCATCATGATTTATGCAGCAACCTGTGTGTTGGCTTATCGCTCTATCGATAGCAACAAAATTGCCAGCGCAGAATATAGCGGCTTGATTGGTGCAGTAATCGTTGGTTTGATTTGGTTTGGTGAAGTGCCGGATATCTTTATGGCAATTGGTACTGTAATGATTGTGGTGCCTCTGGTTTGGCTATCCAAACGAGAACGCCGCAAACAAAAACAAGCGCAAGCTGCCAAACTCGCAGAAGAGCAACAGCACCACCAAGCTCCTGTGGCGTAGACGACACCGAAACAAGGGGCAATTCACTGTCCCTTGTTGTTTGGTAACAACTGCTATAGTTAAAAACGTAAATAATAAAACTAGGGCAGTACTGAATTCGTCACCACCCCCCTCTGTTTCTGAACATTCTTATTTTTTTAGGGTGACTCTCGCTCTCGATACAATTCACAGCTGCCTCTTATTTGAGGTCTTGTGCATGCAAAACGTATTCAAATCGACACTTCAACACTTTGTCACTTCCGCACTTTTCGTTATTGTCTTATTTAGCTCAGCCTCCTTCGCTGCCCCTCTCAAAGTCGGTACTTATCCCTGTCCTCCCTTTGTTATTCATTCGACTGGTGAAGAACTTAGTGGCCTGAGTGTTGAGCTATGGGAGCGAATTGCCAAAAACATGGGAGTAGAGTTTCAGTTTGAAAATCATCCTCTCGACGATCTCCTCGGTGCGATTGAAACTGGCCAAGTCGATATTGGTGTCTCCTGTATATCGATCACACCAGAACGAGAGTTATTTGCCGATTTTTCTCACTCCTTTTATGAAACACACCTCGCCATCGCGGTTAAGCGTCAAGGCTACCTACATACCTTAAAATCGATATTCTTGAACCCTGCGTTATGGCTGATCATTGGGGCAATTGTATTGATAGCAGGCTTAGTCGGCGCTTTTTTCTACATCATAGAGAAAGGAAAGAATGAAAAGCTGTATTCAATGAACAGTCGAATCGGTCGCTGGGTTGAGAGCTTTATACTTGGCTTACTGTTTATCACTCGCGGCCCGTTCAATTATTTTGAGTTTAAGAGCCTGACTGGGCGTATCGTCACTGTTCTAATCGGTGTACTTAGCATGCTCTTCATCGCAAGTATTACCGCTGTTTTAGCCAGTAAGCTCACGCTCAGCCAAGGATATTCTCAAATCAAAGGCGTCAATGACCTTGCCAAAGTTCAAGTTGGCGCCAAAGGAGCAACGACCTCTTCGCTCATGCTCACCAGTTTTGGTATTCGACACAAAAGCTACGACGACATGACAACCTTGCTGGAAGCATTGGAGAACGGTGAAGTTGAAGCAATTGTCGCTGATGATGTCGTCCTAAAGTACATGATTGGTAACGGCAGACAGAGCGGACAATTTGAAAACCTTGAAGTGTTACCTTACCAATTGGAAAAACAAAACTACGGTTTCATCATGACCGAAAACAACCAATATGAGGAAGAGATCAATCGCGCATTATTGCAGATTAGAGAGTCGAGAGAGTGGCGCAAAACCTTAGTCGACTATTTTGTCGAGAAGTAATTACTGCATGATCAAAAAAGCCCTTTGCTCGTTTAAGCAAAGGGCTTTTATATTCAAGTTTGTCGGCGATTATTGCGGTAGAACCACTTTGCCATCTTGAATTGGGAATGTCTTGCCTGCAGGCTTGCTCTTCATACGAACCGTGGTTGGCGCACCAGCAACCTCGTAAGTGACATCGTAACCGACTACTTTTTCAGAAGTCGTGTACTCGGTATGACATTGCTTCTCAGTTGATGTCACAACATCACCCTTCTGAACATTGTCTTGGATTTCGCGACCCGCCATTGCACCCGCGATAGTGCCTGCCGCCGTTGCAATCACTTTACCTGAACCGCCACCAATTTGGTTACCTAACGCAGCACCTGCCGCGGCACCACCGACCGTGCCGAGGATCTTGTTGTTATCCTTCGGTGCAACTTGGTGAGTCACAACCACGTCTTTACACACTTGGTGTGGGTTCTTCACTGTTTCAGTTACCGCTTCAACAAGCGTAATGTTCGCTTCTGTTGGTGCCGGTGGCGTCTTATCTTTACAGCCTGCTAGTACAGCAACAACACCTGCAGCGATTGCGATAGATTTCATATTCATGGATTACTTCCCAGTACAGTTATCTTTGCTTGGCGGTATAGTAAATCGCGAACTGAAATTCACATCAGGTCAAATTAAGCCTTCTGTCATTAGCAGGTTAAAAAACATTGTTTTATTAAGATGACGTCAGCAAAAAAGCAAGCTACGGTAAATCAGAGCTAGATCACATCAGGGTGAGCTATGAGTATTCGGCTAACTACATTGTAAGGATGGGTAATAATTACGCAGGCACCATCCATCGCGTCCAAAATGCAAGCAACATCGAAGCAAACATAACCCAACAAGTGTCGCCGCTGTTAATGTGCCAACCAAGCTCAAGCGATAGCTAAAATAGAAGACTGAAATCAGATACGCGGCATAAGGAATAAGAGAATAGATACCAAACAGTGCCGTTTGCCGCAAGGCTTCCATATCTCGTTCACTGCCCACAATAAAATGAGCGATCAACGCAAAAGTTGGAAACAATGGCACCAAACCCGCGATGTAGAAGCTTTTCGACTTCGACAGCATAGCAATGATCAACACTGCGACTGCACCGAGTAAAGATTTAAGAAAGAGACTCGTCATCCGATTTTTCCAGAATGCTTAAGCCAAACTTAAAAACAATTCATCATTCGTTAGATACTTATGACGATGGCTAAGGCTACGTAAGTGCATAAACATAAAGTCAGGAAAACCCAGAGCAATGATATTGTTTGGCTCCCAGAAAATTCCGCCAACAAATACGTAACGGCCTTGTTTTTCATCGTCATGCAGAGGGTTATTAATTGGTGTCGTCAGTTCAGCGCGGCAACCTTCAACAACACACACGATTTGCCCCTTGTAAATGCCAATTACACGCTTAACAAGGTTCGCTTTGATGCCACACTTCCACGCTTGGCGCGTCGCCCACTCATAACCGTGTTTGTTAATCACTTTCTTCTGTAGATGCACAACCAAATTCATCGTAAGTTCCCGACCTGATCTTTGTTTGTACTATAACCAAATCGCCTTTTACTTAACGATTTTTAGGATTTTTCTGACATTAGAAGCTGGAATGTGTTGCATAGAATAATAACAAATTTATAAAAATAAAAATGACAACACGGTGAAGTATGGCTTTTGATGATTACTGGAAGAAGGTTCGAGAAAAACACCTAAAGAGTGCCGACCTAGAGGGGCTTATTGTAAAGAGGGTTCGTGCCAATACAGGCAGTAAACGTCTCCCTTATCGCACAAAGTGTGGGGCACTGTGCGAGATCAAATATAACGAAGTTTGTGAGGCACAAAAAGAGTGATGCATTTGCACCACTCTTTTTATCAATAATTCACTTCTCTTATCAGGCGTCGATGAGGTAATTATCTCCTTCATCCTCTAGACGGTCGATCAGTACACGGCACTCGTCAAGATCAAGTGGCTGCTCAAAACGACGCTTCAAGTTCATTAAAAAGAAGATGTCTTCGCACATCGCTTTCTCTGGCTCATCACTGATTTTAGCAACTGGTGAGCCATTGCATGACACCATCTTAATCACAATAGACAGTGGCTTGTATGCGATGCCTTGCGCGTTTGCGTAATCACCCATGTCGTTCGCTAGTGACGTACCAATACCAAAACTCACTTGAACACGATCTTGGAAGTGCTCACAAATTTCCAGCGCTTGCTCGAAGTTCAAACCATCGGTAAACACTAAGGTTTTCGTCATTGGGTCGATGCCAAGCGATTGGTAATGCTCGATCATCTTCTCGCCCCATGTGTAAGGGCAGCCACTATCATGACGCACTCCCACGTACGCGTTACTGAGTTCTTCATCAAAGTCTTTTAAGAACGCATCAATGTCAATAGTGTCCGTTAACGCGATACCTAACGCGCCGTTAAACATCTTTTGCCAACGTTGCAAAGCCACCTTTTGTGAATCACGAACATTCACCAATGCTTGATGACCCATAAACCATTCATGCGCCACAGTACCAATCGGTGTTAGGTCTAGCTCTTTCGCCAAGTGGTAGTTGCTGGTTCCTGTTAAGCAGTCAGGCAACTCTTTGCTCAGATACTGCAGCATTGAGCGTTGCGCTTGGAAAGAGAAACGACGACGAGTCGACATATCGGCAAACTTAAAGTTGGTGATATTGCGACGTTTCAGTTCTGCTTTAAGGTGACGAACCTTCTCTTCTAAAACAGATTGGAATTGCTCGACTGGAATCTCTGCCCAACGTGCACGACTACGCACTTCGGACACAATACTCATGATGATGGTTTCGTAGAGAATGGTTTCTTTCCAAAGACCATTGATGGTAATGCGCAATTGGCTGGTACCATCTGCCATGGTTTTAATGTTAAAAGAAACGTCACGTTGAGGATTAAAACGAAACGCGTGCAGCGCATCAACAAACTCAGGGTTTAGATAAGGTGCAACACCTTTGATGTACTCGATTTCTTCAGTGGAGAAAGTGATGTCTTGCAGTTTAAGTACTTCAGCTTTCACCTCTGGCAGTAATTCAGACAGGTCTTCTTCGCTGCGTACGATGAATTTATAAGACACCATCGCATCGGGATAGAGCGCTGCAACAGCACTCATCATATTCACTTTGTATACGTCAAAATCTAACGCACTTTGGATGATGCGAGACGAAAATAAATTGGTGGTCATTCGGAGCCCTTCTACACGCCCTTTTTCGTTTATACCCAAATTCCCTCTGCACGGTACAAACCGCATCTTATTGTTTTCCCAACCAAGTTGGTGGAAAGTTCTCAACAAGGCAAACTTGGGTATATAACTTGTTGTTACTAACTTAATTGCGTAAACAATAAACACCCACTTAGGGTTTGTCAACTTTTGTTACTAACTACTCATTTCTATAAGGTTTTTACGCACAAAAATCCGACAGTTATTGTGGATAACCTCAGCAGATAAGCACACCCTTGCTTAAAGAGAAACGCTAGGCAGCGATGAGCATGTTTCTAACAATCGGTTACTTACCCATTGATTGACTACTTGTTATGCGCTAGATTACTTACAAATTATTCTCAGGACCAAATCATGATCGTAACCGTCGACATCATTCCATTCAGGCTATCTGGCTGCGCCGATAAAGGGTTGGAAGTGTTGCTGATCAAACGTTCGAATCCGGAACGTCCGTACCACGGTGTATGGGCTCTTCCCGGCGGGTTCGTGTTTGATAAAGACATGACCGACGAAGGTGGACGACCAGCAGACGAAAACTTCGAAGCGGCACGACGTCGTATTTGCCGAGAAAAAATCCACACCTATCCTCGTCACTTTAGTGAAGCCTTTGTCGATGGTGACCCAAAGCGCGATCCTGAGGATTGGAGCCTGAACATCACTCACTACGCCTTGGTTGACCGTAACAACAAAGAGCAAATCGATAACGCTGGCGTACCAGAATGTCATCTGAAGTGGTTTCCGCTCCAAGCAATCCTTGATGGTGAAGAACCCCTCGCTTTTGATCACCAAAAGATGATTGAAAAAGCATGGCAAAAGCTGCGCGCCTCTATCGAATACACCTCTGTCCTGCTGTTCGCACTTGATAAAGAGTTTTTGGTTGCCGATATTATTTCCGCCTATCAAGAGTTCGGCATCGACATCAGCCGAATGACGATCAAACGCCGTTTGATTGATTCCGGCGTACTTAAGCCGACCAACAAAGTCGCTTCTACCAACAAAGGCAAAGGCGGTAAGCCAGCTATGGTGTACGCCCTAGCAAGCGACGAAGTCACCTTTTTCCAAAACTGCTTGCGTGGCTAACGCAAGCATAGAGACAGACAAGGAGTCTGCCATGACCGTTCGAGTTAATTATCAAACCACTGCTGTGATCGATGTCGATCCAGAGAAAGGTTTCACCGAACTTTGCCCTGACGAACTGCCAGTTACTGGCGCATTAGAAATCGTTCCAGAGCTGCTTAAGAACCACACGAAAGGTCGTTTGAAATTAGTCAGCCGTGACTTGCACCCACCAAAAGCGGCTTGGGATGCAGAAACGCCAGCAAATATGCTTGAGCCAGTTGGCCTGCCCAATGTGGATATTAAGTGGAACCGCCATTGTGTGCTTGGTACTACTGGGGTAGAACTGCTAGACGGTCTGCCACCTGTTCTGGAATACGATTTCCAAGTCAACAAAGGTATGGATCCAGACGCTCACCCTTACGGCATCTTTTTCCATGACGTGGCGGATACCAAAACCACCGGTGCGAATGAGTTCTTAAAATTCAACCACATCGACACCGTGGTTGTTGGTGGCTTGGCACTCGATTTTTGTGTGAAAAAGTCCGTCACTCAAGCTCTAGAGTTAGGTTTCAAAGTGATTGTGAACCTAGCATCTAGCCGCGCGGTATTGCCAGATACTATTAATGCGGTCATTGCTGAAATGGAAGAGAAAGGCGCGGTGTTTGTTAAAAATGCAGATGACATCATCGTAGAAAACTTCGCTTAGTCCCCCTCTGAATAACAAAAAACGGTCCAGCAAAACTGGACCGTTTTTTTGTTTTTGCGTGTACTAAGCTTGGGGGATTACTTAATTACGCCACAAACCATGCGCGCACCACCACCGCCAAGTTTCGCTGGATGATCTGAGTGGTTGTCACCGCCAAAGTGAACCATAAGCGCTCGACCTTTTACATCCGCTAGCTTAACTCGTGGTGCAAGCACAGGTTGATTCGCCATGCCGTTTGCATCTACGTACATTGCAGGTATATCACCTAAGTGGTTGCCATCAGTCCAAGGAAATCCATGCTGACCAGTACCTTTAGGGTCATAGTGACCACCAGCAGCACCACCTAACACTGTTTTTCCATCTTTAATGCTGCTATCACAAGAGCCATTAGCGTGGATATGGAAACCATGAGCACCAGATGGAAGACCGCTTAAGTTTGGAGTGAAAACCGTACCATAATCGCTAGTTGTAATCGCAACTTCGCCAACAGACTTACCTGTTGCAAGATCGGTCATTTCCACCGTTAACTCATCGGCAAGAGCCGAACCTGATAGCAAAACGCAAGCCGCCATTAAGGCACTTAGTTTCATAAAATAAGATCCTTATTGTTAGTATTGTTTTTGAACTCAAGCATATGCTTGACTCTTTACTTATTTCATCGCGAGTTTCCCGTAGGAGAACTAAGCGTGATGTTATTTTGCCAAAGATTTCAGAACATCACTCTGCCCAAAAACTTCGGCAAATTCTTTGAGATTTAGACCCGATTTATTACGTAGCTCTGGAGAGCAGTCAGCTTGATAGAGGTCCTTAGCAATACCGACTTCACGCTTAATGAGTGCCCCCATTAATGCGGTGTTACCACGCTTATCTTGCAAGCAAGCATTAGCACCAGCGTCCAGTAGGTAACGGACGGTTTCTCTATTGCCTTGGTATGCTGCAACCATCAATGCCGTATAACTTTGGTTATTGCGTTGATCAATTGGAAAGCCCTGTGAAACAAAGGCTTCAACCACCTCATTATTGCCAATTCGGGCAGCATCAAAGAACAGCGTTACTAAAGACTGATATTCCGTTTCTAGCTTTTCTTCAGAAGCATACAAACTGAAAGACAAGCTCAGAGAAAACAAAATAGAACTGAGCAAAAATAGTGTTTTCATCGACTCACCCTCATCAAATCAAGAATGGCCTACAGGAGCCCTGTTTTCCGGGCAGAAAAGAGCAGATTTATCTCCCGTAGGCCAAAACTTTACGCCTACATCATCGCTTTGTTTTTAACTTGCGAGAGATTTGTGTCGGTCGCTTTTGCTAGGCGCGTACCGTACTCTTTGTCTGCACGATAGAAATAGCTCACCATCGTTGCCTTGACGTCTTTATCCATTACCTTGTTCAGATCACCAGCAAGGTTAGCAATCAAGTCTTTCTTGTCTTGCTCGTTCATGCTGCGGTACAACACACCCGCTTGGTAGAAATTACGTGGGTTGCTGATCGCTTTTTGTTGAACAGTACCAACCAACTTGGTTTCAACCGCTTTAAACTGCGTGTCTTCTACCAGTTCAAGCTGACGGCTTGGCTCGTAGTTTACGTCCCCATTTGCTGCCTGAGCATTATTGCTCACACCATTTTGATTGTGGTTATTTACCGGAGCTAACGGACGATTCACTGGCAGTTGGAATAAATTCGCACCCAAGCGATATAGCTGTGTATCCGCGTACGCAAACAAGCGACCTTGCAGCAAGCGATCTTCAGAAGGCTCGATGCCAGGAATCAGGTTTGAAGGCGCAAATGCCGACTGTTCGGTGTCTAAAAAGAAACTTTCAGGCAGTCGATTCAACGTCATAGTACCGACTTTTTTATCTGGTACGTTCAACCATACTTTGGTCGCATCCAAGCCGTTGTAGTCGAGCTTGCTCAACGCTTCTGGTGATAATACCTTCACGTAAAGATCCCATTTAGGGTAATTACCACGCCCAATTTCCTCGTACAGATCATTGGTCAAATGGTTAAAGTCTTTGCCCTGCATAGCGGTGACCTCATCAGGACGAAGACTTTCAATACCCTGTTGGCTCTTCCATTGGAACTTCACATAGTTCACATCGCCTTGCTTATTGATCCACTTGTATGCATGAACGCCAAATCCATCCATTGTACGGTAACTCGCAGGCGTCCCTAGGTTACTGTAAACCCAAGTCAACATGTTGGTCGCACTCGGCTCATGACTGAAGAAATCAAAAAAACGATTTGGGTCTTGTACATTCGTTACCGGGGACGGTTTTAGAGAATGCACCATATCTGGAAACTTAATCGAATCACGGATAAAGAACACAGGTAGGTTGTTACCTACTAAGTCCCAGTTTCCTTGCTCAGTATAAAATTTGGTTGCGAAACCTCGTGGATCACGAAGTGTCTCTGGTGAGCCTTTCGAGTGAATAACGGTCGAAAATCGAACGAAAACAGGAGTTACCTTTCCTTTGTTAGTAAAAGGAGCGGAAACCGTTAGATCACTAAAATCACCAGAGGCAACGAATTCACCGTGAGCCCCCGTACCACGAGCATGCACGACACGCTCAGGAATACGCTCACGAGCAAAACGCTGCAATTTTTGGATCAGATGAACGTCTTGCAGTAATACACTGCCGTTTTCACCTGCCGTTATAGAGTTTTGGTTATCACCAACTGGTGCACCATTGTCTCTTGTCAGGGTTTGCGCCTGTAGAGATGTGCTGGCTAAGCCAACTGTAATTAATAAAAAGCTTTTTGACATCTGCATGGTTGCTCTCCAATGCGTGCTAACCATTTAGCCATTCATATGGCAAATGGGTATTCAAAAGCTCTTTTCTGCCCACCGAGAATATATCTTCAATGATTACATTTGTTTAATGGGAAATAACGATAGATTTAATAGGGAAAATCTATGAAATTTTTCTCAGAACATCAGGTTTAGCAATAAAATTCGAGGAAGTGATAAGTTTCTCGAGGAATGAACCAGTACACTGACAGAAAAACACATCGATGAAAAGGACACCATGATGCCCCAACATGAAAAGTTAAATTACGTTGAGTTTGGTACTCCAGACATCCGCGCAACAAAGCGTTTTTTCGAGCAAGCCTTTGAGTGGAGCTTCGTTGATTACGGCCCTGAGTACAGCGCATTTACAGGTCAAGGTTTAGACGGTGGCTTTTATGTAGCGGAGCAAGTCAGCCAAACAACAAATGGGGCTGCGCTTTTGGTGTTCTACAGCTCAGATATTCGCGCCACGTTAGCCAAAGTTGAGCAGTTCGGAGGGCAAGTCATACGCCCGATCTTTGAATTCCCCGGAGGTTGTCGTTTCCATTTCACCGAACCGAGTGGCAATGAGTTCGCGGTCTGGTCTGAGAGTCATTAATTTATAAGCCAGAATCGGAACTGACATTGGATTATTGGTTGATCTCACCTTTGGTTTAAGTCACTGTTAGCGCAACAATTAATCAATGAGGCGCTAGACCTCGACCAAGGATGTAACATGAGTGCAGCCAGTTTTTTTCGCTTACTTTGTCTCGCTGCTATTTGGGGAGGTTCGTTTCTATTTATGCGAGTCGCCGCCAATACATTTGGACCCGCTTACTTAATTGAGTTTCGGGTAGCCTTCGCAGCAGTAGCATTATTGTTGATTGCCCTCTACCTCAGAAAGAGAGTTGTCTTCTTCAAACACATTAAACACTTTTTCATTATTGGCTTGTTTAATAGTGCCATACCCTTTCTGCTTTTCGCGTATGCAGCACAAACACTGAATGCATCAACGTTAGCTATTCTCAACTCAACGGCACCGATATGGGGGGCTTTAATTGGCTTTGTTTGGTATCGCAGCCCGTTAAGCGCAAAAGCGATTCTTGGCATGATGATAGGTATTGGCGGTGTCGCCGTTCTTGTTGGCTTGGATTCTTCAACCATTGGCAATGAAGCAATATTCCCTATCGGGGCGAGTTTAATGGCTTCATTCAGCTACGGTATTGCAACCAACTACACCAAGAATGCGCGACAAGTACCAGCCTTTGATAATGCTCACGGCAGTATGTGGGCAGCCGTGATTTGGGTACTTCCTTTGCTGCCATTTTTGCCAATGCGGGCAGAACCGAGCACCTTTGAATGGGGCTCTGTGATTACACTCGGTGTGCTATGTACTGGCTTAGCCTACTTACTTTACTTCCACTTAGTCTCTGAAATTGGCCCGACTTCAGCCCTCACGGTCACGTTCCTTGTCCCTGTTTTTGGCATCCTATGGGGCTATTTAATTCTGGGCGAGCCGATCGGCTTCAATACCATCATAGGTACCATTCTGGTGCTTAGTGGAACGATGTTGGTGACAGGCTTCTCCCCTGCCGCCGTGCTTGCTAAGAGAAGGGCAAAGTAGATTCGTTACCCCAACACCACTTCTACACCTTGCTTTCTCAACTGTTCGAGGTCGCTTTTCGGAGCGGCTTCGTCAGTTAACAGCACCGAGATTTCACTCGTTTTACCAATCGAAGATGGGTAGATTTGCCCAAACTTGCTTGAGTCCGTCAGTACGATGTTACGGCGCTTTTTCGCAATGATGGTTTCAGCGATTTCTGCTCGCAT
This sequence comes from Vibrio sp. D173a, assembly GCF_030248475.1. NCBI lineage: Bacteria > Pseudomonadati > Pseudomonadota > Gammaproteobacteria > Vibrionales > Vibrionaceae > Vibrio > Vibrio sp. D173a. Next base: position 1,654 of record NZ_JAHGAH010000111.1, on the reverse strand, counting down.
CATGTCTCGGCTAGTAAAGCCAGTGTCTTGATGGAAGCCGTCAATCCCCAGGAAAGCGGTGCTGAAATGAATGTTCTCGATACATAGCTTGGTTAACGGTCCAACTAAGCTCTCGCCTTGATGCTGATACACACCACCGAGCAAAATGATGTTAGCTGAGGTGTTACGGATGAGGTGAGCGATGTACGCCGATGGGGTAATGATGGTGACATCACCACGTTCAGCCAACGTGCGAGCCAAGAGCGCATTGGCACTGCCGCCTTCGATTAATACGGTTTCGTTTGGTGATACCAAGTCTGCCGCTTTGTTGGCTAACGCTTGTTTGATGTCGAAGCGCACTTCGAGTCGCGTATCAATATCGTCACTTTGTAGCGCCGTCGCAGCGCCGTGTACACGCTTTAAGTAGCCTTGTTGCTCAAGGAAGTTCAAATCCTGCCTGATGGTCACGCCCGACACGCCAATGATGTCAGAAAGCTCCGTCACTTGAACGCGTTTGCGGTCATTAACCAATTGCAGGATTTCATTTTGTCTTGAGTTCACAGGCTCGCTCCTTATTGATGAGCTTGCAGTATACGCCCGAAGACTTTCATATGAAAGCAGCCTGTGAACGATGGAAGTAAGCTAAACTGCGTTACACCGTAAGCTCAAGACGGTTGCCATCCGGATCTAAGACGCAGCTTTCGTAGTAACCGTCACCAGTTTGTCTCGGGCCGTCGATCCATTGGTAGCCATCATCTACTAAGGTTTTGGTTAATTGATCCACTGCCTTCTGTGATCCTAGAGCGAAAGCAAAGTGTGCCAACCCCGTTACCTGCATTGCATGAGATTTTTCACAAGCGGTCACACCTTCCATCGACATCAACTCCAATCGTGCACCACTTTCAAACGAAAGAAAGTAAGATGAAAACTGTTTAGTTGGGTTGTGGTATTTGTCGTTAGACACCGCGTTAAAGTATTTCTCATAGAAGGCTTTTAGCTCTTCCAAACGTTCAGTCCAAATCGCGATATGTTCAATTTTCATTAGGATTCCCCCTAGCTCTTAACTGCGTTCAATCTAACGAGGAAACGCAGCGCAAAAAAGAGAGCAAATCACTTCTGAGTTGTTCCTGTTTTATGGTTGGAGTTGTGTTTGAATGAAAGTGATGCCCATAATGGCGCAAAGTTTTTCAGGACAGAATGATGGAAGAAATTTACTTCGCAGGCGGATGCCTTTGGGGCGTTCAAGAATTTATGCGCCACCTTCCCGGCGTAATCAGCACCGAAGCAGGACGAGCAAATGGCACGACGGATAACACTCAATCCGAATACGATGGCTACGCCGAATGCGTGAAAACCCAGTTCGACCCTGAACAAGTGTCGGTTGAAACTTTAATGGGGTATCTGTTTGAGATAATCGACCCGCACAGCGTTAACAAGCAAGGTGAAGACGTAGGTGAAAAGTACCGTACTGGAGTCTATAGCCAAAACGAACAACATCTCACCATTGCAAAAGCATTTATCGCCGCAAGACCAGATGCCGAGAAGATCGCCGTAGAAGTACTGCCACTCACAAACTATGTACCAAGTGATGATGAGCACCAAGACAGACTCACGCGCTTTCCAAACGACTACTGCCATATCCCGTTAGATTTGCTGCATAAGTAGGCTTTGTTGC
>NZ_JAHGAH010001109.1:0-1147 GCF_030248475.1 Vibrio sp. D173a | reverse complement strand
ACCCGTTCGGTAAACCTCAAAGAATGTTCTGATTAAATTCAAATCAAATTGCTGATCACTTTGCATAGATTTCATTTTCTGTAGGAAGGTATTTTTGTCCATAGGCACGTTCAGTATAACGGCATGTCTTCTAAACCACCAAAGTGTGCTTTCAGGTGAGAGTGGTGAACATCAAGCTATTGAAAAGTCATGAGGAGCTCACTCATGGATTCACAAAAAATAGCGATAAGGTAGTTCGACTATCGATATAAATCTAGGTAGCCACATCTATATCTCTCATAGACTGTTGCTATCTATAGGCTGAACCTATGGGAGGTATAACAGTGCTTCTCTACATCTAGTTTTTCTCAATTAATACAATGATTTCGTTAGCTGGTCTCCCCAACACAAGACTCTATCTTTGTATTTTAACTGAGAAATCTTCCATGAAACTCAATCAACCAACACTGACTGTACTTGCAATTGGCGCTTTTAGTTCGTGCACAAATGCTGCAGGCCTTAGTATGTCTCAACTTGCAACAACCAAAAGTGTTGCAACCGCTGGTGCAGGCAATGTAACCAACACGTTGGACTCATCAGCAACCGTATCTAATTCGGCGGCTCTGTCTCAAATCAAGCAGAGCTCTTATCAAATCGGCGCCCAATATATTGATGTCTTCTCAACATTTACGCGCGAAGATAATGGAGCGACGACTGAATCATCAAAAGGCTTGATAGCACCACACCTATCGTATGCAAAGCGTATCAACGAAAAGACGGTAGTAGGCGCATCATTACACTCGGCAGGAGGGCTTGGCGTCGATTACAGTAACGGTGTTTCTGCTGACCCAATTAATCTGATCAGCGAAAACGCGATATCTATTGTCAATTTAACAACAGCGATGTCTTATCAGATTTCAGACCAACTTTCGATTGGTGGTTCTGCAATCCTTCAACATGCAAGTATTGACGTGGTTGGAGGTATCAACTCAAGTAGTGACAAGCTTGCTTCCGGAACCAGTATTGCTCCGACTTTTGCTGTAAGCGCATTTTATTTGATGAGCGATCAAACAAGCATTGGGGCTCAATACAATCACAGTAGCGATCACGAATATGAAGTCAGTTCATCAACAGGACTCGATCCCACAGTCGGACTATCTTGGGTTCG
>NZ_JAHGAH010001108.1:0-815 GCF_030248475.1 Vibrio sp. D173a | reverse complement strand
CACAGCCATTGGGTCATCACTCGCGCCCATTTTGCAGCCGCAAGAAGGGTGGTATGCGCTCTCGACATTCTGTTTTACCCACTCATCGATCGCTTCGTCAGAGGTGACATCTGCTCCCGGCTGGATCTCTTCTCCACGGAATTTATCCATCGCGGGTTGAGCGAGAATCTCACGCGTTAAGCGAATACAGTCACGCCAGTCTTGGCGGTCTTGCTCTGTCGAAATATAATTAAAAATGATGTCTGGTTTTGCATGTGGATCTGCCGAGGTAATCGCAACAGTGCCACGACTCTCTGGTTTGTTCGGACCAACGTGAACTTGGAAGCCATGACCATCAAAAGCTGCTTGCCCGTCATAACGCATCGCTGCTGGCAGAAAGTGATATTGGATGTTCGGCCACTTAAGACCTTTTCGAGAGCGGATAAAGGCGCATGATTCGAAATGGTTGGTCGCCCCAAGTCCTTTGCGAGTCAAAATCCACTCCGCGCCAATCATGCCTTTACTCACTAAGCCGAGTTTACTGTTGAGTGTGATCGGCTCATTACAGTGGTACTGGAAGTAGACTTCTAGGTGATCTTGTAGGTTTTCCCCTACACCGTTCAATTCGTGTTTCACCTCAACACCTGCTTTATCAAGCACCGCTTTCGGGCCGATACCAGACAATTGAAGCAGTTGAACAGAGCCGATAGAACCCGCCGACGAGATCACTTCCTTCGAAGCTCCATAATTGAAGATGAACCTTCTTTCGCCATTTGTGCTAGATCTTTATCGATGAAGAACAATGCTTTACCATCTTCACCAACCAATTCGATCTT
>NZ_JAHGAH010001107.1:0-805 GCF_030248475.1 Vibrio sp. D173a | reverse complement strand
CGCAAAAGACCTACTGTCTAACTTCTTCGGTGGCATGATGATCTACTTCGATCGCCCGTTTAAAGTGGGTGATTGGATCCGTTCTCCAGACCGTCAGATTGAAGGAACGGTGGAACGTATTGGTTGGCGTATGACCATTATCAGAACCTTCGATAAGCGTCCAATCTATGTACCCAACTCAGTATTCAGTAATATTGTGGTAGAGAACCCATCTCGAATGCTAAACCGTCGTATCCATGAAACGATTGGGTTGCGCTATGAAGATGCCGATAAGATGCAGGCTATTGTCGATGATGTTAAGGCGATGTTAGAAAACCACCCCGATATTGATGCGAAGCAGACGCTGATCGTTAACTTCGATAAATTTGGCCCGTCGTCACTCAACTTCTTTATTTATACATTTACCAAAACCGTCAATTGGATTCGTTTTCACGAAGTAAAGCAAGACGTGCTTCTGAAGGTACTAGAGATTGTGCATGCTCACCACGCAGATATCGCCTTCCCTACACAAACCATTCAACTTCAGCAGGGTGGGCAAAGCTCTCAGGAGTTGGAACTACCGCCGTCACTAGAACACCGTCTATAAAACGACAAAGAGCCATACACATGTATGGCTCTTTTGTTATGTAATCTGAGTATATTCGATGACTACTTCAGTTGAATGCTCGTATAGGTTTCATTGATTAAACCCGAGCCTTTGCGCTTCTTCATTGTTACCTTAACAGAGCGTTTTGCATCTGCCACATCATAACGAATCGCTTGACCTAAAAACTTGTCATTACGCTTCAACTCTCGAGCTTCTAGC
>NZ_JAHGAH010001106.1:0-1006 GCF_030248475.1 Vibrio sp. D173a | reverse complement strand
CGCGATTTCCAAGTCTATCGTCGTGGCCGCTATGTTGAATTTAATCTAGTTTATGACCGTGGCACCCTATTTGGTCTACAAAGTGGTGGGCGTACCGAGTCGATTCTGATGTCGATGCCACCATTGGCACGATGGGAGTATCGATACGAACCTCAAGAGGGTTCACCAGAGGCGCTACTGTACACAGACTATTTAAAACCTAGAGTTTGGTAAGACTTCCTTCCTTATAGGTATAGTGATAGGGTCATCATTCGATGACCTTTTTTCATAAGCTCTGTTAGGTAAGGATATGACACAGTACATAGATCGCTATGCCGTTTTTGGAAACCCAATTAGTCAAAGTAAATCACCATTTATTCATACGCTATTTGCTCGCCAAACGAACCAGCAACTTACCTATACATCTCAACAGCCTGAGCCCGGTGATTTTCTCAATGCAGCGAAAGATTTCTTTGGCAATGGTGGTAAAGGCTGTAACGTCACAGCACCGTTTAAAGAAGACGCATACCAATTTGCGGATCGTCTAACTGAGCGAGCTCAACTAGCTGGCGCTGTGAATACGCTTAAAAAGCTTGATGATGGCGAGATCATTGGTGACAACACCGACGGTGAGGGGCTCGTCCAAGATTTATTGCTACACCAAGTAGTATTAAAAGACGCTCGTATTTTGTTGCTTGGAGCTGGCGGTGCAGCAAGAGGAGTGATTAAGCCATTGCTTGACCACAGTCCTCGCCAATTAGTGATTGCCAACCGTACTGCTTCTAAAGCACAACTACTCGCAGAAATGTTTACTTCCTTTGGTAATGTCTCAGGCATTGGACTTGATGAGGTGTATGAAGGCTTTGATGTGATCATTAACTCTACTTCTTCAGGGTTGAGCGGTGAACTTCCACAAGTGTCCGCCGAGATATTTACACCAACAAGTACCGTTTATGACATGGTCTATGGTTCGGGACATACGGTCTTTAATCGCTGGGCATTGGATAATGGTGTCCATGCCGCTTAC
>NZ_JAHGAH010001105.1:0-637 GCF_030248475.1 Vibrio sp. D173a | reverse complement strand
CTAGTTGGTTGGCGCGGTATGGTTGGTTCTGTACTCATGCAACGTATGGTTGAAGAGCGTGATTTCGACCTGATTGAACCTGTTTATTACAGTACATCTCAAATCGGCATCCCAGCACCTGTTCTAGGTGGCAAAGATGCGGGTTTACTGCAAGACGCATTCGACATTGAAAGCCTAAAACAGCTGGACGCGGTTATTACTTGTCAGGGTGGCGATTACACATCAAAGGTATATCCAGCGCTGCGCCAAGCGGGTTGGAAAGGCTACTGGATTGATGCGGCTTCAACTCTGCGTATGGATGCTGACTCTATCATCACTCTTGATCCTGTTAACTTGGCTCAAATCCAACAAGGTATTCACGGTGGCACCAACACGTTTGTTGGCGGTAACTGTACTGTGAGCCTGATGCTTATGGCTCTAGGCGGCCTGTATGAAAAAGGCATGGTTGAGTGGATGAGCGCAATGACGTACCAAGCCGCTTCGGGCGCAGGTGCGAAGAACATGCGTGAGCTTATCTCACAAATGGGCGTTATCAATGACAGCGTAAGCTCTGAACTTGCGAACCCAGCGAGCTCTATTCTTGATATCGACAAAAAGGTAGCGGACACCATCCGTTCAGAATCTTTTCCTACAGACC
>NZ_JAHGAH010001104.1:0-820 GCF_030248475.1 Vibrio sp. D173a | reverse complement strand
CATATTAAACTTGCTGAAATGGCAGAAAACGCGCCGCTACTGGCTTTCCAACGTAGCTTAGTTTCACAAACCTCCCTGTTGATCGCCCAGTACGAAACAGGTACTCATTCAAACTGTTCTCAAGACGAACACGAGCAGTTACTTGATGCCATCGAATCCGGTGATGAAGAGCAAGCGGTTGATTTGATGCGTGAACACTTGAGCCATATTCGCTCTAAGCTCAACCTAGACAGCAGCACCGCCTCTAGCGATCTTCATGTGGTTTTCTCTGATCTTCTTAAGAGTAAGTCCTAGTTCGAACGCTTGCTGAACAAGTTAAAATCCTCTTTAAAAGCGAGTTCTACACTCGCTTTTTTCATGCCTGAAGCCAAAGGTCATACTCTCTCACAACTCATTTTCTGTACTTTTTGTTCGCTTTCCTATCGAATTTTGCCCCACAGCCACGACCGAATATTCACCAAAACCCTCCAATTATCCAAACATTATTTGTATACATAGAAGTAAATTCATTCACCCTGTTAAATCCTCAATTTCCAAATTTACTCAATTAAAAACAACGAATTAGAATCAAAAAATTATTGTATACAATCTTACCAAAACCCCTTTGTTGCATTTTTGTAAATAAATAGTTGACCACAGGGTCAGGATGGATAATTATTGACCAAGAAGTCAAAAAAATTACACATGGAATATGTCGATATACAAGGAGGTCTCTTGATTACTTTTTTGCTCAATCAGGAAATAAGACACGAAGACAATCTGTCGCCGAATATGACTGTACTTAATTACCTACGTACTAACGTCAAGAAGACAGGTACCA
>NZ_JAHGAH010001103.1:0-551 GCF_030248475.1 Vibrio sp. D173a | reverse complement strand
CGTCGATTGTCTGCTCAGAACGGTTGTTGATTTGAACCGAAGCATCTTCACCAAACCAAGAAGGTAAAGCGCTCAGAATCATGATGATGATGGTGGTGATAAGCACCACGTATTTCCACTTTGCGTAGTGGTTGATTTGTTTTCTTGGAATGCGTTTATTCACAGTCAAGATCTCTTATTTTGGCTAATATCTTGCGAACGAGATCGATGGCTAACCGCAACCAGACCAAACTGATTGAACGGCAGCAGAACACATTCGCGAATTGTTTTATGGATTGGCGAGATCAATGGGCACAAGTGACCATCGATACGACCAATCAGGGTCAAACGATTAGCTAAGAAGTTCTCGGAAGTGTGAATATTGAATATTGCCCTCTTTCCATCCGGCAAGCCTAGATGGGGGCGAAGCGATCACGCTTGTCCAGTGCTGCTTTACATCCATAAGAGGATCGCTAAGCAACAAAGACGCAAGCAATGAAGGGGGAGAGAAGTCAATCAGCAGGTGATAAACCGGCTCTATATCGGCCGAGCCATCCTGCTCATTGCTGAGT
>NZ_JAHGAH010001102.1:0-466 GCF_030248475.1 Vibrio sp. D173a | reverse complement strand
GCCATTGCCATTGGCGCTGCGTTAGCGGTATCCGGAGCGAGCCTACAGGTACTCTTGGGCAACGTACTGGCCGAGCCCGGCGTATTGGGTATTTCCGGTGGCGCTAGCCTTGCCATGGTTGTCGTCTTGTTCTTCTTACCGTTCGCACCAACACCAGAGCTGTTTATGATTGCAGCTATCGTTGGGTCGCTCTGTTTTACTTTATTGCTGGTAGGTATGGTGCGAGCCATGCGCTTGACCACCGCTAAGCTTCTGCTTATTGGCGTCGCGCTTGGTATTTTATCCGGAGCAATGGTGACATGGGCATTCTACTTCAGTGATGATCTAAGCCTTAGACAGCTGATGTATTGGTTAATGGGCAGTCTTGGTGGTGTCGCGTGGTATCAGCACTCGCTAACCTTGGTGATGATCCCAGTCGTTATCTGGCTGTGTCTACAAGGCAGCAAGCTTGATAAGTTCATGATAG
>NZ_JAHGAH010001101.1:0-1019 GCF_030248475.1 Vibrio sp. D173a | reverse complement strand
ACCCAGCTTTACGAGCAGATCGACGTAATACTGAGCGAGATTTTTCATGGGTTTCATTTAGCGCTCCATGCGATAAGACTAGCAACATTCTACCCTGTTTGAACAAGGGAGGTAAGCTAGCCATATCACATGCAACACCGATGTGAGGATTTAATTGAGCCTATTCACTTACAGTGATTCAAGCTCATGAACCTAAAGTATGAAGACGCCCAGTAGAATTAGGGTGAACGCTGGTTTGATTGCGGCCATCAGCCTTGGCTTGATAGAGTGCACTGTCGGCCAATGCAACCGCCGATTCCATCTCATCATCAAGTGTTGGAATGTAAGATACGACGCCGATACTCACGGTAATCCACTCCGAAACCAGTGATTTTTCATGAACGATGCCTAGGCTTTGAATCTCATCATGAACTCGCTGAGCAACAAGCTGGGCCCCTTCCGTTGCCGTGTTTGGCAGTATAAAGGCGAACTCTTCCCCACCGTAACGCGCGACACAGTCAGACGATCGATTCAGCACACGCTTAAAGGCTTTCGATACCTGAATCAAGGCATCATCACCCTGCTGGTGTCCGTAAAAATCGTTGTAACCTTTAAAGTAATCAATATCACACAGCATGATAGTCAGTGGCTGCTTCTCTCGAACGTGGAAATGCCATAATGTCGAAAGCTGCTCATCAAAGCGGCGACGGTTAGAAACTTGCGTTAAGCTGTCTAAGAAACTCAAGCGTTCGAGCTCAAGGTTCGCCTCTTCTAATTTCTGCTCTGCAAGATAGCGCTCTGAGATATCTCGAGCCATGATCAGCACGCCACTGGTACTGGATGCCGGATCTTTAAAGGGCTTCCTTGATGTAAAACTTGATGATCGGAATCAGACAAGCGCAGATACATGCTGTTTGGTACAACATCCTTCTGAGCGACCTAGTTGAGAAAGGGTGCCAGTTAATACAACCGTCTTGCCTTCCAATGGTAATTCAACACCTTCTTGTGGTGCTGAAATCTCTGGCCAGTTGATGCCTTGT
>NZ_JAHGAH010001100.1:0-571 GCF_030248475.1 Vibrio sp. D173a | reverse complement strand
GAAAGCAGTCTCAATTGAACATCTTCATGGTGGAAGACATAGAGCTGAATGTCACGGTGGCTCGCTCACTATTAGAAAGTCTAGGTCATCAAGTGACTGTGGTGATGACGGGTAAAGAGGCGCAGATTGCCTTTAATCCGCAAGAGTTTGATTTGGTTCTTCTTGATATCCAGCTCCCAGATATGACAGGGTTTGATATCGCCAAATACTACCGCGAGAAATACTCTGAGCTACCGCCTTTAGTTGCCTTGACAGCCAATGTGCTCAACAACAAAAAAGAGTACCTCAATAAAGGCATGGATGACGCCATCAGTAAGCGGTTGTCGGTCAAAGCGATTCAGGACGTGATTGCCAAATTGATTGAGAATAAACAACAAGAGATACCTCAACGGATTGAAGAGGCTCGCGTTGTTGAACCGAAAATCACGTCGATCGACACCAGCCTGCTTGATATTGAGATGCTAGAGTCTTATGTTGATATTGTTGGACCTAAGCCTGTACTCGACAGTATCGCGATGTTTGAAGAGATGATGCCAGACTATATGGAGATTCTTAACTCGAATATGGTCGC
>NZ_JAHGAH010000110.1:0-27978 GCF_030248475.1 Vibrio sp. D173a | reverse complement strand
CATTAGAGCACAGGGCTCCCTTTTTGTTTATCTCAACACTCGCCCCATCACTGGCATTCCAGCATATTTCGATGAGAATATGAACCTAGTGTGCTTATGAACCACACAACAATCCTCATACCGTCACTCCAGCGAGCCGAAGCGAGACTAGGAGTCTCATGCAGCACGTTTCTAAACCCACAACGTCGCATGAACAACAAAATAGCAGATAACTTTGGAATGCCAGCCCATTGCGTTATGCTTATCTCAACCTTTATCGCACGCTCGAATTCCCATGCCTAACGACGCATTCAACACTCAACTTGCAGAGACAATTTCAGCCCTTAACTCACCAAGCTTTACGCCTAAACTGATGCGCGTTATTGCTTCGTTATTGAGTTTTGATTGTGCGGTAACCCTCGGCTACCGCGAAGGCAAACACCCTATCTATCTGTATGATTCAATTGAAAATGAACGCGAGCTTCTGTTCCAGCGTTATCTCACCACCTCTTTTCAAAACGACCCGTTTTACCAGAAGCTTAACGCAAACAAAGAGCAAGGCATCTTCACGCTCAAAGATGTGGTAGGTAAAGACCTCGCGCGTAACGATCTCGATTACCAAGCCTACTGTGAGCAGTTTTACCACCAAACGGGCTGGAAGGATGAACTCAGCATGCTGATTGAAATCGAGCCGACACGTTGGGTGATGCTCTACTTTGGTTTTATGCAAGACGACAAACGCTTCACCAAGCCTCAAGTCACCAAGCTCAAATCTTACTTCGCCATTATCCAGTCTTTGTGCCAACAGCACTGGAAACAGACCGAGTTTACACTCGCCGAGCCAGTGTTTAGCCCTAACGCATATTCAGGGCAAATGCGTGCAGCGATTGAATCTGCTCTGGCATCTTTTGGTGAAACTGTCCTCACCAAACGAGAACAGGAAATCGCGGCATTGATCGCGCAAGGCCATGACAACAAAGAGATTGCAACGCAGCTAGATGTTGCAGAAGGCACGGTCAAGAACCATCGTAAACGCATCTACGCGCAGTTAAATGTCGCGTCATTAAGCGAGTTCTTTCAGTTGTTTCTCAACCACCTGATCACTCAATCAAGATAACAAACTGTCCCTTTAGGGATATACCTCGATTCCTCATCGCCTTTTAATCTGAATACAACCGAACCAGATAAAGATAAGACGATGACACTGATAGAAGATTTACAAGCTCGCGGCTTGATTGCCCAAGCGAGCGATTTAGACCAAGTTCAACAACTGCTATCTGAGCCACAAACCTTGTACTGCGGTTTCGATCCAACCGCAGGTAGCTTGCATATTGGCCACCTAGTACCACTGATTATGCTCAAACGTTTTCAAGATGCAGGACACCAAGCCATCGCTCTGATTGGTGGTGCAACCGGTATGATCGGCGACCCAAGCTTTAAAGCCACAGAGCGAAGCTTAAACTCAGAAGATACTGTGATGGGCTGGGTGCAAGATCTGTCGAACCAAATTCAACAGTTGATGAATAACCAAGTCAGCAAGCCAATGATCATGGTAAACAATGCGGATTGGGTGAAGCAGATTAACGTTATCCACTTCTTCCGTGATGTAGGTAAGCATTTCTCCGTGAATACCATGATCAGTCGAGAGTCCGTTAAACAACGCTTACAACGTCCAGATCAAGGTATCTCATTCACCGAGTTCAGTTACGCACTGTTGCAATCTTACGACTTCGCAGAATTAAACCGTCAGTACGGTTGCCGTCTTCAAATCGGTGGCAATGACCAATGGGGCAACATTGTCAGCGGCATTGACCTTACTCGCCGTCAAAATGGAGAACAAGTATTTGGCTTAACCTTACCTTTGATCACCAAATCTGACGGCACTAAGTTTGGTAAAACCGAAGGTGGCGCAGTGTGGTTAGATCCAAGTAAGACCTCGCCTTACGCTTTCTACCAATTCTGGTTATCTGCTGAAGATGCCGATGTTTACCACTTCCTGCGCTACTACACCTTCTTGAGCTGCGATGAGATTGCTGCGATTGAAGCAAAAGACAAAGAGAGCAAAGGCAAACCACAAGCACAGCGTATCCTAGCAGAGCAAATGACGCGTTTTGTCCACGATGAAGAAGGCTTAGCAAGTGCAGAGCGAATCACTCAAGCGCTATTTAGCGGCAATGTGCAGCAACTCAGTTTGAGCGAGCTAAAACAGTTAGAACTCGATGGCTTGCCAAGCATGCAAAGTGCTGAGCAAGACTTGGTAGAGCTACTGGTTGAATCAGGCTTAGCCAACTCAAAGCGTATTGCTCGTGAACTGATTGGCAACAATGCCATCAGTGTGAACGGCGAGAAAGTCGATGCAGAACACCCAAGTTTGAACTTCCCGCTGTTCGATCAATACTGGTTGCTTCAACGCGGTAAAAAGCATTTCTACTTGGTGAAACGTATCGCGGGTTAACGGTTCCCATCTAACGACCTAAGATCCAGCTAGACCAACTAAAACGCGAGCCAAAGTGCTCGCGTTCTTGATTCCCTATTTTGTGAAGCCAAAAGCTAACTTTAGAGTGGATGCCCGTTATAGTGTTGTTCTTCAAACACAACAAAATATAACATCAGCTCAAAACCATGATCAGACACATTCTACTCATCAAATTTCAAGCTTCTGCCACCAGCGACAAAATCCAACACTTGCGAGAGCTATTCGAAGCCATGCCAAAGAAAGTGGAAGGCGTAACCGACGTTGAATGGGGCTTAAACAACAGCCCAGAAGGTAAAAACAAAGACTACACACACGCTGTAATGATGACGTTTGCCAATGAAGCGGGTCGTCAGAACTACCTACCTCACCCAGAGCACGATGCGTTGAAAGAGGTGTTTAGACCACTGCTTGAAGACATTATCGTGTTCGATTACGAGGTCTAGTATCGACTAATCACTCCAAATCGGAAGGACGCATCATCATGTATACGTCCTCCTTTCCAGCCGTCATAGCCCAACAAATTCAATACCTCTTGCGCGTTGTAATCACCACCTTCGATAAGGTCATTCGAGACATCAGTGCGCAGAGACTCAATTTCAGCAACCATTTAGAAATGATATAAAAAACTGGAAAAAATCAATTTATTAGTTATAAAACCGATGCACAATCAAAACTGAAAAATAAAAATCCCAAAAAAAACAACAAAAAAACAACAAAAAAACATCAATGCGCCGACCTTTTAGTAATAAAATTCTTACTACTACGTTAGGTAGTTCATTTAAAAATTAAAAAAGTAAGAAAGTGAAGGTCTCAACATTATGATGAGTTTAATATTTCTAATACTCCTAGTCGCTATGATAAGCGTATTTACTGGCAAGAAGGGGCTGGGCTATACGTGTTTTGTGACTTCCGTGATTCTTAGTTTGTACTGGTTTCAACACCATGCAACAGACAGCTTGTCGATCTTGTTGTAGGAGGTGAAGCAATGAATAGAAAAACAATAGATACACTCAACACGCTAGGACTTTTGGGTATGACGCTTGTTCTACTCACGGGGTCAATTTTACAATTTAGCCTGGGGGAACTACCCTGCCCGCTTTGTTTGTTGCAAAGATTGGGGTTTGTGATGATCATGTTTGGCTTCTTGCTAAATGTCGTATATGGCATTGAGCAAAAACACTACGGGGTTATTCTGATTGGCGCTTTATTCGGTATAGCGACATCACTAAGACAGATCTCTCTTCACGTTATACCGGGAACGCCAGGGTTTGGAAGCCCTATCTTAGGCATGCACTACTACACATGGGCATTCGTTATCTTCTGTATGGCTGTTGCTGGTATTGCTCTGCTTCTCATTCTCTGGGATGACAGGTATTCAAACCAAAACCACGAAATGAGCCCGCTTGCCAAAAGTGTTTGCATACTAGCAATCGCAACAGTTCTAATAAACGTCATTTCAACGTTTATCGAGTGCGGCCCATTTGAGTGTCCGGCAGATCCTGTGAGCTATTGGCTTCTTGATCTATTCAAATAATTAAAAAGCTCAGCACCACTTGAAGAACACCACCCTCACTAGACCCGGAGTTACCTGCTTTGGGGCTTTTTAATACAAATACCCAAGATGGGATTGTTCGAATAATTCCACATTACAAACCAATAAACTTCTTTTTTTTGTTGTATAAATTCGCGCATTAACCTCCAGTATCTATAGTTAAAAGGATTGAAATCAGAGAGTAAGGAAGGAACTCCTCATGATGGCACTAATCTTTTTACTATTATTAATCGCAATGCTTAGCGCATTTTTAGGTAAGAAAGCAGTGGGCTACGCTTTCTTTGCTTCCTCGGTGATCATTGGTCTGTATTGGTTCAATCATCACGCCACCGATCCTCTTTCAATATTGCTATAAAGGGGGCTACACATGAATAGAAACAATCTAGCTTTACTTAATACCTTTGGCCTACTTGGCATGACTGCCGTGCTGTTGATTGGTTTTGTGCTGCAATTTGTTCTGAATGAGCTGCCTTGCCCACTCTGTTTATTGCAACGTATCGGCTTCGTTATGATCATGTTTGGTTTCTTATTAAACGTGGTCTATGGCCCACAATCTCGACATTATGGTGTAGTGCTGATCGGTGCGTTATACGGTGTGGCAACTTCATTGAGACAAGTTTCGTTGCACGTGATACCTGGTACGCCAGGTTACGGTAGCCCAATCTTTGGGATGCACTATTACACTTGGGCGTTTGTCTTGTTTGTTGCCACGATATTTGCGGTCGCAGTCATCCTCATGCTGACCAGCAGAGAAGAGTCACCAGAGCCTTATGAAATGAGCAATTTGGGACGTATCACATGCCTACTAGCGATCTCTGTCGTAGCACTTAATGTTATTGGCACGTTCGCGGAGTGTGGTCCTTATCAATGTCCTGATAATCCAGAAAGTTACTGGCTATTTAACTAACGAGTTCTTCATCGAACTAAGAGGAGTGATACAAGGCTTATTTAACCTTATATCACTCCTCTTTTCTATTGGCCACAAAAGTACGGTTTTCAACGGCAATGGCAAACATGTCGGCGGTCGCAAAAAAGTATGGTAATTCACACCAAGCCTTTATCATCGTGCCTTTGGTCTGCGCATTTTTCATCGATTTAGCCAATGCACTGATCATCCCGTACTTCATCACCTGGATTGGATAATTAATACGCCATCCGATTAAAAAGAGGTCACTCCGGTGGCCTCTTGCTGTATTCGCGTAAATATTGCTAACACCCTCCCCCTCACTCAGTTGTATAATACTCATCCAGAAATATTTTGTTACGAACTCTGTAACTCTTGAGATGAACATGAACAGCAGCAGATGGGTTGGCCTATCAATCGGCACACTCTTTTTAATTGGCACACTCTTTCTCTTTGGCTCGACGGTCCATGCATCGTGGTACAAGATGCCGATGGAAGCCGTGAACGGCATCGCGTTTACCTTGTCTTTTGGCTTGGGACTGAATCACTTTTTTGCCTACATTTCTGCCTTTGTGACGCTTGCTGCTCTGTTTTATCTTGGTTATGCAATGGGTTACCGTATCCACCAAAAACTCAAGTAGACATCTCAAACTTAAGACTTATCTTACTGATAACCCTTAGCACTTAAGTATTAGTATTTCCTAGATAAATCTGCCGATATCCCACTTTTTATGCGGACATATTGAGATCGGGGCATTTTCCCGAAAACCGTATAGTTTTATGCAACATCGCCTCATAGAATAGTTTATAAAAACGGCAGTAGGTATCGAGCAACTTTATGAAATGCAGTGTCGCTTGCAGACGAGAAAAACGCCCGAAAAAAGCATATGCGCATCGCACTTCTAACTTCATGCGATGCCATTTATTTGTTTCTCACGTTCTCCATTCACACTCACCCCATACGGACTCCTCTCGCTAACTGCCCATTATTTGCTGTTCCTTTGAGACATAACTATGGACAGAACACAGTTCACCAGAATTTTTACGCGCTACTACATGCGCTCAACAAGTTTGGGGATTCTTATTACCCTATTCGCTTGTGCAATCAGAGGGGTTGATTATGTTGTATACCTTCCTTATGCATTATCCGCGGGAGTTTGTTTTACCTACCTCTGGGTGGGCAAAGCATTCGCACTCGAACAAAAACAGCGCTCAGTTGTTATTGCACTGATCCTCGGATATACCCTCACATTTTATTTGTACTACTTCTTAGGCGGACACTTTCTTTTTTCTTCCTTGGTTACAGTCAATATTCTTCTCACTTTGATTGAGTTTGGCGTACTTTGGTCGTCAATCACATATGTCCTATCAATGGCTATATGCTTTAACATTGATTTGATAACCGCGGGTAACGACCCGTTTAAACTACAAGGTTTAAGTGAGTTTTCCATTCGGAGTACGTTTCTGTACTTGTTCAACCTATTTATTTACAAGGGCTTGCGCTCAATTGAAAGTTATTGGCACAGCGCTTGGCAAACGCAATATGAACAAGTTGAAAAACTAGAAAGACTGCTCGAGATAGATGAGCTAACAGGCTGCTACTCTCGCTTCAAAGGCAATCAGTTGATAGAGCAACAGATTCAACGAGCTCAACCGTTCACTTTGCTATATATCGACTTAGATGGCTTTAAAGCCGTGAATGACGAATTTGGTCACGACGCTGGAGACAAAGTACTGCGTATCACTGCGCAACGTATTTTGAACATGCTGCACAACGACCAATTCGCCACAAGAATTGGCGGTGACGAGTTCATTCTTTGCTTACCTGAGCTCGAAAATACAAAGGATTTAGAACAGTTTCAGTCTTTGCTACATCAAGCATGCAGTGCACCTATTTTTATCCATTTTCAAAACGTTCACATCGGTTTGAGTGTTGGCGTTGCTCGCTTCCCTTATGAGGGAAGCTCTAGTGACACCTTAATCCAACATGCAGACCAAATGATGTACCTCACTAAAAGATCAAGAACATAGAGTTTTGGCTCATTCTGAGCCGCTTCGAAGCAATTAAAAATATAATGAGTTCAGGACGTAGATATATGGTTAACAAGTTAGAATTTTCGCACGCAGTTGCTGCAATTCGAAAGGAGAGGGGGTTAACTCAAGGCCAATTAGCCGATGAGTTAGCAAGGAGTTACAGTGCTTTTGAGAGTTTAAACCAACCGACGTTAAGTCAATGGGAAAGCGGTAAAGTCACACCAAGTTTATTAAAACGACTCGCCTTCTCTCACTATATAGGCGAACAATACCAATACACTTCCAGCGAGTACAAACGTGTCAAAACCTCGCAAAGTAAAAGCATTTACTTGAGCTTTAAAGACATTGTTTACCAGTATCAGGTTACCGATGTCAAAAGTTGCTCCCTCAGCCAAATCAGCTTGTCCGAATACGAACAGATCGACGCAGTTCACAAGCAGTTAATCACACCAGGCGGTGTGGAAGACACGCTGAACCAATTTGGTGAATCCCCCAGTAAGGCGCGCCTTTATTACTGCAAAGGTATGTTAGTTGGTCATCTCATTTACCAAGAGCTGAGGTCTGAATTTAGGATTCTCAGCTTATGGCATTTAGGACGGTCGATTTTGAAGTTTTTGGTCTCAGATATCCTTCACGTAATGGGCAATGCCATCATCCATTTTCCGGTTCATGAGCCCGTGATTAAACAGCTTTTATTCGACATTTTCATACGGGATTTCTACCACCATAGACGAGTCACGTTTTTTAAAGCATCCGCCACACAAATATTTGAAAACCCCATGGTAAAGCATTGCTTTGATGGGCTTTTGGACCTGGTGCTCTATCGCTTCCATCAAGTAGGAAATGAATTTATGCAGTCTCGACAGGAGGCCCACTAATGCTGAACAACAACACAATCAAAAACACCATCTTATTGTTTACCTTTAATAATATTCAAGGTCGAGGTTTACAAACCGCCATTGAACAACAACTTGGGCAGCCGGTGTTATTGGCCAAAGGCGCTGAAGTTGACTTACCTCCTCACCAAGATGAGCACTATGTCGCAATCGTCGATAGCTCGTTACCTGATCTTTCTGAAGTCAAGATGACACTCAGTGAATTGGAACATGTCGATGCGACCATATTAGTAAACGCCGAACCCAACTTAGGTGTAGAAAGCCTGCTCACTTGGTCAAATCTGAAAGGCTTATTCTATTTTGAAGATGACTTCGACAAGGTAATCAGAGGTTTAAAAGGGATATTGAGCGGAGAGAATTGGCTCTCTCGAGACATCCTCAACCGATTAGTTGGCTATCTCGTTAACTTAAATCACACCGTTAATGAGCTGGATACGAAACTAGAAATTGAGCTTACTCGCCGAGAAATGCAGGTTCTGACAGCCCTTTGCCAAGGGGGCTCAAATCTTGATATTGCAGACTCACTGTTTGTCAGCGAGCACACGGTAAAATCCCATCTCTATAGCATTTTCCGCAAACTGGAAGTGAAGAATCGCATGCAGGCGATTGCGTGGGCAAAGCGTAATCTGTTTTGACACCTTAACTCTAAAACACAAAGGGAGCACGGAGGCCCCCTTTCATGATGTTGCCGCTATCTATCTCAACATTAGTCTATGACAGTCATTTTTATTGCATCAAATGGTAGACGCGTAAAGATTCCGCCATCGTTGCCATGTCTTCACCCAAGAACTCAACCGTGACAGGTTGGTTTGCCAATAGCGTGATGCTTGAATCGTCAAAGCGTCCTGCGGTATCACATTCCAGATGAACAAAGAACGCCGGCTTATCGGCAATAAGTGTGACTTTGTTGGCTTCAATCGTTACTTCAATATTTGCTCTTTCCATCGGTAGTGTTTTTAGTTCATGAGAGCTAAACCAAGTGTTGGTGATTCTCTCGTTTCCTACTTGTGCTTCTACGTAGAAGAAACCCGATTTCAATTCAGATGAATCATATGCCTCATCCAACTGCCAAACCACGGTGTTGCTGTCATTGGACACGGTGCTCTCTAACGACCAAGTTTGTTTCAATTCACCTTGCCAACTCACCCAATGCAATTTCGCACTGACACCAACTGATTCTTTGGCGTCATTTAACAAGTGAAGACTCAACTTGCCAGTATGCTCCGAGAACACCAAGTACTGCGGCGCAAAGAAGCGTTTCGCATGGTAATGCAATTGCTTCCAACGGCCGCTGTACTCCAAGCTAGACCATGAACTCACGGGCCAGTTGTCGTTCAGCTGCCAATACAGCATGCCACGACATACTGGGGAGATCGCGCGCCAATGGTCACAAGCGGTTTTGATTGCCATCGCCTGTTGCACTTGGCTGAGGTACAACATTTGCTCAAAGCCGGAAGGGAAACGGAAATAGCGAGTAAACATCTCCGTGATGATACTGTTACCGCGCGGGTTCTTTTGGTGCTGTTCAAACGTTGGAGAGGTAACGTTCCAGTCCTGTTCTGGTACGAACTGTTTTGCTTCAGCAAACGAAGGCCAAGATTGGAAACCAAACTCGGAACAAAATCTCGGATTGGTGTTTAGATAAGCATTAAACGATTTACCTGAGTGCCAAACGTCCCAGAAATGCATGTCGCCTTTACTGTCATCGTGCCACGCATCGCCAAAATCCAGCTCGCCGTTACAAGGCGAGCTTGGCCAAAATCGACGTGAATCGTCTTGCTGACCAATGACTTGTTCGATCATTCGATTCAAACGATCGTAGTTCACCGTGTATTTGACTTTGTTGTGCTTGGATTCGTCGTACCAACCAATTGCACCAATCACTTCGTTGTCACCACACCAAAGCGCAATGGAAGGATGTTCTTTCAAACGCGGGATTTGGAACAGCAACTCCTGTTCCACGTCTTTTAAGAAATCATCATCAGATGGATACAGCGAGCAAGCGAACATCATGTCTTGCCAAACCAACAGACCCAATTCATCACAAAGGTTGTAGAAAGTTTCGCTTTCATACTGGCCGCCCCCCCAGACTCGCATCATGTTCATATTGGCGTCGACAGCACTTTGCAATAACGCACGATAGCGGCTTTCACATTCACGACCCGGCATTGCATCCACCGGAATCCAGTTTGCGCCTTTGGCATTGATTGGTGTGCCGTTGACAACAAACTCCATCGCCGAGCCATGTTCATCAACTTGGTTGTTTAAGCTCAACTCTCTCAGACCAATCTTGCGTGATAGCGATTGATCACCACAAGATACTGCCATTGAGTAAAGGTAAGCTTCACCATAGCCCGCAGGCCACCAGCGTTTTGGCTCAGTAATATGGAACTGGCTGTGATAGTGACCACTTCCTTCGGTTTGAATCGATTGGCGCTGACCATCAAATTCGATCGTGATTTCATGAGGTTGAGTATCGGTTTCTACTTCAACTAATACATCAACCAGCACACCGCCGTCAGCTTGCCATTGTTGCTCTGTCGAGAATCCTTTGAGCCACAAATCGTTCACTACATCAATTTGAATCGGGTCATAAATGCCAGACACCATCAAACAAATACCCCAGTCCCACCCCGAGTGACATTGGGTTTTGCGAATCAAGTTCATGTGCGGGATCTGGTTGTTCCCCATCGCCGAAGGAATAGGGAATGGCAATCGCTTAGCACGTTCTAGCCCTTCTATATCCACACGGGCAAACTCAACTCGAATCGTGTTAGTTCCTTGTTTTAAGTAAGGTTTGATATCAATACGTTGCTGGGCAAACATGTTGCTGCTAGTTAGTGCTTGCTCACCATTGATATAAAAGTTCGCTAAGGTGTCTACACGGGTGAGCGTCATCCACACTTGTTTGGCAGAGAGCACAGAACCATCGACATCAAACTCGCGTGACATGTGCCAATCGCAAGTTTCAATCCAACGAACTTTCGCTTCATTATCAGCAAAATAGGGATTCGGGATGAGCTCTGCTTGCAATAATGCGGATACATTGTCACCGGGCAAAGTCATAGGAATATCGATATCTGGACGATGTGGCGAGGTAAGCTGCCACGTCCCGTTGAGTTCAATTTGAGCCATAGGGTAAGACCTTTAATTTTTATTAGAACAGGTTGGCTCAATGTAATCCTGAGGTATCCTTACAAGAATAAGGGGAATGTCATTTACGTATGAAATGCGGCGCACTTCACGCAAATAATCTCATTCCATAAATCAGTTATTTACTTTAGAGATCGACAATTAATCGCACTCTGCGGTTATATTGAGCTTCTCAACGTGCTAGTATCAGCGGCTTTTTGATCATCCTCACACTTTTCGAGCTATTGGTGTGAGGGAAATGCACGGCTTCCGAGCCCTAAAAAGCGAAGTAATTATGTCAAATATGACGAACGCCGCCTCTCATGCTCCTATTCAGGAGGCAGACTATTCTGCGATCCATCCTCCTTCCGTTCTAAAGCGCCTTGAACTCACTAACCCAGTATTCTGGCTAAGTGGTAGCTTCCTCACCGTGTTTGTATTGCTTGCTCTGACGAATACAGACTCTCTGACCGCAATGGTTAACGCAGGCTTTGGGTTTGCGACTCAATACTTCGGTGCCTTCTGGCAAGTATTGCTCCTTCTGAATTTCATTATTGGTTTGGCTATTGCGCTTGGTCGTACGGGTTACGTACGCTTGGGTGGTTTAGCGAGACCGGATATCGATACCTTTAAATGGTTGTCGATCGTACTTTGTACCCTACTCGCGGGGGGCGGTGTTTTCTGGGCTGCAGCTGAGCCTATCGCTCACTTTGTTTCTGCGCCACCGCTATATGGTGAAGCTTCACCAAAAGCTTCTGCAATCAATGCACTTTCTCAGTCTTTCATGCACTGGGGCTTCCTTGCTTGGGCAATCTTAGGTTGTCTTTCTTCTGTGGTTTTGATGCACCTTCACTACGATAAGGGCTTACCACTTAAACCACGTACTCTGCTTTACCCTGTATTTGGCGACAAGGCCATTAACGGTTGGATTGGTGATGTAGCAGATGCATGCAGCATCATTGCCGTTGCGGCAGGTACCATTGGCCCTATAGGCTTCTTAGGTTTACAGATCAGTTACGCGTTGAACTCGCTATTCGGTTTGCCAGACACCTTCATCACTCAAAGCATGGTGATTGTGGCTGCAATTCTAATGTACACCTTGTCAGCACTAAGTGGTGTGAGTAAAGGCATTCAACTTGTGAGCCGTTACAACATCATTTTGTCTGTAGCTCTGATCGGTTACATCCTTGTTTTCGGGCCAACCAGCTTTATTGTTGATGGTTATGTACAGGGTATTGGCCGCATGGTCGATAACTTCTTCCCAATGGCACTGTATCGTGGTGACACGGAATGGCTAAGTTGGTGGACCGTCTTCTTCTGGGGCTGGTTCATTGGTTATGGCCCGATGATGGCAATCTTCATCGCGCGTATCTCACGTGGCCGTACTATCCGTCAGTTGATCCTGTCTATCAGCATCGCTGCGCCTTTAATCACCTGCTTCTGGTTCAGCATTGTTGGTGGCAGTGGTTTGGCGTTCGAGCTAGAAAACCCAGGTTTGATTTCATCGGCATTTGAGGGCTTTAACTTGCCTGCCGTTCTGCTTGCGATTACTTCTGAGCTGCCTTTCCCAATGGTGATTTCGGTATTGTTCTTGATCTTGACTACGACCTTCATCGTGACAACCGGTGACTCGATGACTTACACCATCAGTGTGGTAATGACAGGTTCTACTGAACCCAATGCCGTGATTCGCTCATTCTGGGGCTTAATGATGGGTGTCGTGGCAATTGCGCTTATCTCGATGGGCTCAGGCGGTATCTCTGCATTGCAGTCTTTCATCGTGATTACCGCCGTGCCTGTGTCTTTCATTCTGCTGCCAAGCATTTGGAAAGCGCCGAGCATCGCCAACCACATGGCGAAAGAGCAAGGTTTGGTTTAACTACATAACCCAAGTCCTTCTCTCCAATTAGATAAGAAAACGGCCCCGACACATAAATTGTGTCGGGGCCGAATATTATGGATTAGATTCGAAAAGCTTCACTATATACATCTACATCTACATCTACATCTACATCTACAGGTGAAGTTTACGCAACTCTTTCTTATCCACTTTACCGACGCTGGTCTTGGCAATCTCGTCCACCAACTTCACTTTGAGTAGAAGTGCTTCTCTGGCAAGAATGCCCTTCGTGATAAAGTCTTTCGCAAAACCTAACAGCTCTTTCTCTGTCACTTCCGCATCTTCTTTCAACGTCACCAACGCTAGTGGCACCTCGCCCCATTTATCATGTGGCATACCAATCACAGCCACTTCGGAAACCGCTTGGTGTTGATGCTGAATATCTTCTAGTTCTAGATAGCTTACCCACTCACCAGAAATCTTAATCATGTCTTTTACGCGGTCAGTGATCTTGATAAAGCCTTCATTATCGATATGCGCGACATCACCAGTGTGCAGGTAGCCACCACGCCACAATGCTTTAGAGTTCTTGTTGTCTTTGTAGTAGCTTGGCGTGAGCCAAGGTGCACGAACAACAATTTCCCCTGCGGTTTCACCATCGTGAGGAAGCCTGTTCATCTCATCATCGACAATATGAGCTTCCACCAGCGCGACTTTCTTGCCAGTCTTAGAGCGGTATTCCGCTTGCTGATCCAAGTCGAGTTCAAGCTGCTCAGGAGTCAGTTGAACAATAGACAAGATAGGTCCTGTTTCGCTCATGCCGTAACCCGCAAACACATCAATATCGCGCTCAAGGGCTGATTTACACAATGCTTTTGGTAGCGCTGCACCACCAATCACGACTTTCCAACCAGAGAAATCAATCGACTTGGATTTTGGCGAGCTTAATAGCAGATGCAAGATAGTCGGTACACAATGTGAGAATGTCACCTTTTCCTGCTCAATCAAGTTAAGCAAAACATCGGGTACATACTTGCCAGGGTAGGCCTGCTTAACGCCAAGCATGGTCGCCATGTAAGGAAGTCCCCAGGCGTGCACATGGAACATTGGCGTAATCGGCATGTAGATATCACCTTGATGCAGCCGACCTTGCGACGCATTGGTGCCGATAGTACTCAATATACCCATGGTGTGGAGAACCAGTTGGCGGTGAGTAAAGAACACCCCTTTAGGGAAGCCCGTCGTACCCGTGGTATAGAAAGTGGTCGCGATGGTGTTTTCATCGAAATCAGGGAAGTTGTATTCGGTGCTTTCTTGCTCCAGAAGGCGCTCGTATTCACATTCATCGTTATCGCGTAAAACCACGTAACGCGTGACCGTATCAATACGACCTTTGATCTGATCCAGAATTGGCAGAAACTCTTCGTTGATCAGGATAATGTCATCTTCCGCATGGTCGATGGTGTAAAGGATCTGCTCTGGAGACAAGCGTACGTTGATCATATGCAGCTTTGCACCAATCATCGGGATGGCAAAGTAGCATTCAAGATAACGGTGTGAGTCATAATCCATTACCGTATCGCCTTTCTTAACGCCCATTTTGGTTAGTGCGTTTGCAAACTGTCTCACACGGTCATGGAACGTTTTGTAGCTGTGACGACGGTGGTTTGCAACTCAGACATGATTCAACCCATGACATTGATATTCTGTTTTACAAAAGCCAGAAAAAGTGCCACGAAATCGTCACAGTTTATCGTTAGCATACGTCCCATACTCGTAAACCTCGCTCTATACTGAGCGATACATTCCGTCGACCTCGATTCAAACTGTGAGAAGCCAATTATGTCCAAGCCTTTGTATGTTTTTGATCTGGATGAAACCTTAATCAACGCTGACTGCGCAATGATTTGGAATGAATTTATGGTTGAGAAAGGCATCGCCACTGCGCCTAACTTTATTGAGGAAGATAAGCGTCTAATGGGCTTGTACGCAGAAGGCAAAATGGACATGGAAGATTACCTAACGTTCTCCATGAAGCCGATAGAAAACATGCCTATTGAACAGGTAGACGCCTTAGTAAAAGAGTGCGTTGAAAACCATACTCTGGCTAAACAGTTCCCTCAAGCCAAAACCCTGATTGAACAACTGTCTCGTGATGACATTGATATGGTCATCATCTCTGCCAGCGTCACTTTTTTGGTTGAAGCGGTTGGTCGACGCATCGGTATTCCTAACGCTCTCGGGATCGACTTAGTGGTAGCTGATAACCGTTATAGCGCAGAAATCGACGGAATCCCTAGTTACCGAGAAGGCAAAGTAACGCGCTTAAAACAGTGGTTAGAAACTCAGCCTGACAACTACTCAGAAATCCATTTCTACACGGATTCGGTCAATGACTTGCCACTGTGTGAATACGCAGATTACGTCTATCTGGTCAATCCATGCCCTCGCCTAAAAGAGCACGCCGATAGACCAAATTGGACTGTGTTAAGTTGGGGGTAAACGGGCTTAAACAGTAAGCCCTACACGATCGTAGGGCTTCTAATATCATGCGTCCAAGTCGTCACTGGCCTTTTGCAGTAAAATGAACTTGCCTTCTGAATGCACCACCAATACTTTTGGGGAAAGCGTGTAAACTTCTAGCCTCTGAACCGAGTGAAAGAAATCATATTTAGATGCTTGCTCGACGGCCTTGTCTAGCTTGTCTCCGATACCTGTTTCATTGATAACAAAGACATTCTCTGCAAGTTTCACTAGCTCAAACAATCTTGTATAGGTATAACTTTTATCACCGACCTTAAGTGTTGACTGTAAGAGCAGTTTTCCTCCACTCAAAGCATCAATAATATAGTCCAACTCAATACCCTCATTGGTCGAAACATTTGCCGAGAAGCGATGAGAGATATCGTGATACGCAGGCTTCTTCAGCATAAAGATGCCTAAACAAGAAAAAATCAAAACAACCAGTAAGTCCTTTTTCTTACAACGAAGCAACATAGATGTCACCCTCGACCTTACTTATGATGTACGAACCTTTCTTATCGAAATCAAAATTTGAAATCTCAGTACACGCTATTTCTTCGCTCGTAAAAATCACATTCGCATCAATGTTGCACTTATCTAACAACAGTTGTGATGAATCGATTTCCAATGGAAGTTTGGGGTAATGCAGAGCATTACGACTCAACATGATCCCAACGAAAAACACAGAAAGAAGAAAAACAAAGCCTAAATCTCTTATCCTAAATTCACGGTTCTCGTTAATACTGAAGAGCTCTTTAAGGAACTGAGATTGGAAGAAGCGGTACCTCTTCTCAGATTCTGGATCACGATCGTAAATGGTATTCGCTGCATAAGTGATCTCATCATCATTAAACTCATAACCATCATTCAATGTTAAATAATAGCCAACCCCACGTTGGCTTTTAATTTCCATTATTTGCTCAAGAGGCTTGAGCTGTCTCCTTGTTTTCGATATCAACTGAATAAGATTGGAACTATCTGGCCGATAACTCCCCTCATTTGCGTTTCCCCAAACTTCATCAATAATCGAATCGCTTGACCGTACTTCGCCTTGACTGTGTATGAGATAATAGAAAAGATTGAATTCATATTTGGTAAAATGAATATCAATTCCATTTTCACCATATAAGCTTCTTTTCTTTTTATCGATAGTCCAAAATGTCTCTTTATTCATAGGTTAATCCATATATCGACACACTTCGTCGTTTTGACTTGTAGAACTCCTCGTTCGCTTTCGAGCTATCTTGCCCAAAGGCACCTAAATTCATTAAGAAAATATCTTTACGACCTTTGAGTTTTTCGACAACTTCATTGCCACGTTTTAATGATAGGTTTAGGTTATAAATCGAATCTCCCACAATTGAGGAAGATCCTACGACAAGCAAGGCATCAGCATCGATGAACTCGTTCGTTGAAGATATATGAGATAACTCCGCCTCTCTCGCTTCATACAATGCGGTATCAAAGTAAACCGTAGTTAAATGCTTAAAATTATTAGCATTCAATGTCCTGTGCAAAGCAGAAAAATCGTTTCGTTCGCAGATATCATAGGAGGATGCCTTCAGCTCGCTTAGCTTCTGTTTCAGGACATAACTGTGAACTGAATGAGATTCGATAGTGCGTCCCATAAAAGAATAATAGTTGCCATCTTTCATTGTGTTCTTAAGGATCAAGTAGGTATCACAACTTTCAACTAACCCTTGAGCGATGGCTGTATGGCTGAAAGTAAACATCAGCGTCAAAGCAAATTTCACAAAATATGATTTATTCTTCATCGTCTTCATTTCCAATATAAGTAGAGCTAGATTCTTGTAAAAGTTCGTAGGAGATTCTGTCTGTAAGCTTTTCATCTTCATCAATTTCATCGATATCAATAATTCCCGTTGATTTATTCCAAGCGTTGGTACAATCTAACGCTTCAATATCATCAATATTCGAATTGGTATCGATTATAAATATCGACTTAGCTGACACATCATTAACGTATTTGTTCTGCACCGTGCTGCAAAAATCCGAGAGTATGTCTTTGTCTTCGTCTTTTTGGTCCTGTTCAGAAAGATAAGTATCGTCTAAGGAAGTAATATTAATCACAACCGTTCTTTTATTATCTAAGTTAAATGCTTTTTTCAGTGAGTAGTTAAAGCCCTGAATTGGAGAAACAAAGCTATCACTGAAATCCATACTATTAACTATGGAGAGAAACTTACTATAATCACTCGAATTAGTTAGAGCTTGCTGACTCGGGCAGGTCTTAGAGTTTCCGAAGTATTTATTTCTAGTGACTTTCAACTCGTCTACACTAGCCATGTTCGTTCGCTTCGAATCGGAAATAGCGTCACCATCTGTATAGCTGTACCCATTAGACTCGAGAAATTCGTCAAAGTAGTTGTCTAAGTAGAGGTAGTTGGCGCCTCCATAGTTTGGCTTAGCATAGTGATAGGCAAGGTCTTTGTATTCCTCATAAATAGGGCTAGATTCGAGCTCTGCAATCACCTCCTCTTGATCTTTGATCTGTTCTTCTTTGTCCTCGAGGTCAGACTCATACTCCTCAATATCTTCATAAAGATCGTCAATCTCCCTCTCTAAGCGTTCTCTTTCCGCCTCTAGTTGATCTTTCTCTTCTGGGTCCTCTGTTTCAGCAAGCAGTTCATTGATCTCGTTAATGCGTCTTTGTTTCGCGGCAATCTGAGAGTTAGCGTTAGATATATTGTTTTCTATCGAAGATTTTTGATTCTCAAGGGTCTTGAGCACATCAAGCTCACCAAAATACCTCTCCCACCATTGAAATGGGAAGTTATCTCCACGTGGGAAGGTGCTCCAACACTTGCCACTTATGTTGATACGATACCCATAAGGAATCACCGTTAGCGTTGAATTGGTTTTATCAAATAATGATTTGAGAGCATCGTTAATTTCATATTTGACTTCACTCGCAATTGAACGAGTTCTAGGGTCGTTCGAAATAGCGATGATGACATTCAAATCTTCATAGTGTTTTGCTCTAATAGTTTTTGCACTCACGGTGAATGAATCATTGCCCACACTGCTCAAGCCCGGGGTTAATTTGCGGTGCTGCTGCATGGGCAAAGAGGTCGTCATATACACGACTTCATCATCGTCATGCTCTTCAAAGGTCCAGTCATCGTTGGAGCCATTCACATCAAGACCGTTTGATTCAGCCACCTGCTTTTCTACATTCCACTCCGAGTCACCCGTTATAGCGGTAAGGTCGTTAAGTTCGCTAGCTGTGTTAATCTGGACTTTTGCAGCTAAATAGCTTCGGCTCATATCGTATGAGTAGTAAGCAAATACAATTGCAGACAGCATAACCAACAATACGATTGGTGTAGCCGACCCTCTTTGATTTCGCATTAGTGGTGTTTCCCGTAATGAGTGGAAGAAAACTTAACTTCAAACCACTGATAAATTTCTTCTGGCAATTCAATGGTGCTGAACGCGGCAATTTCACGACACAGAGTTACCCTATAGACTGAGTGGTACTTCTTATAAGCGTTGATGACAGGACTGATGTCAGAGAGTGATTTATCTATATCGCAAGCTTTCCCTTCAAGATCATGGTTCAATCGTACTTTTTTATATTTTTGACGGGTCTCTGTTGCCCCATATGCCAGCTCTTCAACAATGATTGAAATATTTCGGTCTTCTAAGTGGAATATCTCCGACAGATCTTTTACCTCTGCCTCTTTCAAGTTGCCTTCAAATATATCGCGGCGATTGGATATCACTTCACCGGCTTGGTAAGCCATGTCAGACATTTCAAACTTCAAGGACGTTGAAGCGGCATATTGCATGGTTAACAACAGTGCAAGAAACAAAACAGGGGCAAGAATTGTTGTTTCGACTGCCATCCCACCATATTCTGAGTTAATAAATTTCATTGACAATAACCAGTTCTCTTTTCATTTCTAAGAAGGCTGATGGATATATCGTTGAAAACAGCCATGAAAACCTCTTGTAGTCAAAGTCAAAAGAGATAAGAATTAAATTCGTTTTCTTAATGTTGCTTTGATTACATTCCAGCTCGTTTTTACGGTCAACTAAATCATCAACACTTTGAAAGCATGTGAATTTAAGAGAGTTAGAGTTAATATTAATAACATTTGTGTTCACTTTATGATTCAACTCTTTAAGAAAGTTCGACTTTGATAGTTCTACGTTGTCTTCTTTCTCTATGGACTTGTAATCGAATAAATGAACTGCACGAGTAATATTATAATTTAGTAGACTCTCATTCCCAACATACTGAAAAAAGCCAACTGTAACAATAAGAATATATATAATGATTGGTATTGTGAATACAGCCTCAATTGCAGCTATACCATCCTCGTCATTTAAGTGAGGTATATTTAATATCTTCATAAATTAACAAGGCCTTTTCTTTGTCTTTATATTTTTTATTGAGAAGGTCAATGACCATTTCGTCTTGGCCTGCAACTATGCCTGCTAAGACAACATACTCAATGTCATTAGTACCAGTTTCATACGAGTTATAGATCTTCAAAAAGTTGGCTTTATCATCAGGTTTGTAAGCGAATCTAGAAAGCAGCATGTTGTTGTAGATACTTTCCGACGTCGGGTATTTTTTACTCAATGTATTAAAGCGTTCACTACATTGTTTTTTTCCAAGTTCTTCACACTGTGAGACCGCATATAAATTGTCGACTTTCGCTGCTAGCTTATTGTTTCCTGAGTACCCCTGAGTCTTTTTTATGTCATCAAGATAACTTCTAGAGCGTTCGGTATCACCGTTTTCTAGGTAAATCACTGATAACAAATATAAATCGTCATAATTAAGTATTTCTTTGGTACTCAAGACATATATAGCTCTGTCTCCATTACCATTTTTATAGAACGAGTAAGCCAACAGGAAGTTCTCTCTGTCACTGAGTTTCTTCTTCACCGATAGTTGAGCGATCACTTTGTCATAGCTTTCTAAGTTGAATGCAAGCTCTGCACTTTCATAGTCTTGGCCTGTCGACTGACACCCAAATAAAGCGAGACAAAGCATTGAAGTAGATAATCGTTTTTTCATTACATCTTACTCACTAGGTTCAGGACGCCTGGGGCGATGATTTCGACGATAATAGGGAACATGATGAAAACAATAAGCGGGATACCCATTTTCGCGTTTACTTTACCTATCTTTTCTTCGGTTTCAATAAAGTGAAAATCTCGGGTCTCCTTTGACAAAACGCGTAAAGCGTCAGTCACTGCCGCACCGCTTTCCACTGCGTTTTCGAGTACCGCAGTAAAGTCTTTAACCTCTTGTAAATCCAAGTTTTTACGTAGGTTTTCCCCCGCAATGCTAAAGCCATTGTTAGAAATATCATTCGAGTAGATCTTGATGTAGTTTGCCAGTGAAGATGACATGTTTCCGATATACTCAGACACAGCAATGAGACCCAACTCCACCGTCATACCAGATTTTGTCGCTGTTGCTAATAGATCCAAGAAGTAAGTGAAGTTAGTCTTAATTCGACGTCGTTCTTCGTTAATAAAAAATGTCCTAAAGATCATTTTTATCACAATATTATTAACTATTATAAAAGCCACCATAAAAGCCAACATTTTCATTTTGTCTTCATTCAGGTAGTAAACAATAGCCAAACCTAGTATTGCTTCTATAAAATAAATAAGAAAAAAATTAGTTTTATCTTTTTTATTAACCAAACCACCTGAAGGTAGCATTGTATAAAGTTCATTTTCAGATAGGTACTTTGTAATCAATGAATATAAAAAATCATCTAAAATCTTTTTCTGCTCAGAGATTTGGTTAAATATATTATAGTATTCTTGTTTACTATCATGGTCAGAAATCATAAACTTAAAGTTATCTACATATTCTTGTTCTTCTTTCATACTTTTACTATTAAGTATAAAAACAATTGAACCAAGTAAGAAAAGTAGAATACTGATGGCAATAATCATAGCGCTACACTGTCAATCATTCGTTTAATTAAAACAAAGCCAATACTTACACTTGTAACCACATAGATAAGTATGTAGTTACCGTATTGTTCGCTAATCAAATACTCATAGTTTTCAACTGCAAAGCTCTTGAGAACAAAGAGCATCAAAAAAGGTAACACAACCAATATCTTTGCTGCACCTCGTGACTCAGATGTCAACGCCAATGTCTTCTTACGAATAACCTGAGAAGCGACAAGATCTTGGGCAATTTCGTTTAAAGAGTCTTTAATGCTGCCACCACGTTTTAGGCTCATTTGAACGTTTGCACTGAATACCGCATACCCTTTGTAGGGATAGATTTTTTCACCTGCAATCAACGCTTCTTCCAGTGTGTTTCCTGCATTCACCTGTTTGATGATTCGTTCAAACTCAATTCGAATCTTACCAACCGTGTGGCGTGACGCTGATTCAATTGCTGAAATAATTGTCTTACCAGACATCAAGTTCCTGCTGATCATCCGGAGTGAAAAGGCAAACTTATCTTCGAAGTAGTTACTAAGCTTCAAATGGTACTCTTTCAAAATCAGCAAACTACCAATCGTTATCACAACACCCACGAGAATCAGTGTGATGAAATAAGATAAATCAAACGTCTCACTAACGAAGATCATAAAAGCGACGTAAAACAAGATAACTCCACAATGCAAAACGAAAGCACCTAGCCCGTAGATTTCAAAGAAGATAACCAGGATGTTCTGACTCAAGTACTTAATATAGAAATCGTTGATCTCTTTTTTGACTTCATCAAACTTACTGGCTTCCTCTAGCTCAGGAAGCTCAGCGTCTTCAATATACTCGTCTATCTTATTGCTGCGATTAAACATCAGTAAATACCAACGCGAGTTCATTTTCCAAGCCCGCAGCCTTAACTTTTCGCTCTAGCAAAGTGGATTTGACCTCGTTTACGTGATCATCTTTTTTGTGGTCATAAACGAATAGGTCTTGCGTTGCGATAACACCGCCATCAAAGTTACCTACTTCCGTAATATGAGTGATTTTCCGTCGACCATCGATAAGACGACTGGTTTGAATGATGATGTCTACCGCTTGGCTTATTTGCTTTTTGATAGATTCTGGAGACAAGTTACTTGCCGTCATCATAATCATGCTTTCCAAACGAATTAGCGCATCTTTGGGGTTATTCGAGTGAATGGTCGACATCGAGCCATCGTGACCAGTGTTCATCGCTTGAAGCATCTCGAAAGCCTCGTCACCACGACACTCACCTACGATAATTCGGTCTGGGCGCATACGTAGAGAGTTAATAACAAGAGAACGTATTGAAACCTCCCCTGACTCTTCACTACTCGCAGGACGAGATTCAAGACGAACAACGTGCTCATGTTGTAATTGGAGCTCTGCAGCATCTTCAATGGTCACGACACGATGACCCTCGTTGATTTCGTTGGAACAAGCGTTAAGCAATGTCGTTTTACCCGAGCCAGTACCACCAGAAATGATGATGTTTGCCGCAGAGCGAACCATTACACTCAAATAAAGCGCCATCTCCTCTGTCATCGACTCGTATTGAACTAAGTCAACAATATCGAGCTTATCTTCACGAAACTTACGAATCGAGATACTACAGCCATCTAGAGCAATGGGTGGAACAATGATATTTACACGGCTCCCATCCGGCAAACGTGCGTCCACCATGGGTGAACTTTCATCAATACGTCGACCAATGGGAGATACGATTTTTTTCGCTATACGTAAGACCTGATCTTCATTCTGAAAAACTACATCGTAAGCACGACTAATTTTGCCGTTACGTTCTACAAACGTCTCCGTTAAGCTGTTAACCATAATGTCACTGATGGTGTTGTCACCAAGCAGATCTTCTAAAGGTCCATAGCCAAATATGTCATCTTTGACTTCTTTTGTTAGCTTCTGACGATCTGATTCAGTTAGAATGAATGAAGAACTTGAAAGAAATTCATTCACTGTGTTGTAGATGGTGCTACTTTTAATGCCATCGTCTTCATGTTGAATATCTGTAATATCGATATTATCTAAAACAAACTTTCGGCAGAGCATAAATATTTTTGAATCAATCATTCTTCACCAACCTAGTGATAATTTCGTTCTTACTATCTTTATTCTTAAAAAATCGGCTCTTACTGTCAGAGTTAAACTTATAAGTAATTCTTTGGCCTGTTTTTTTATAAATACTACTCTTATCTAATAAATAACGACTTTCTTTATTCGACTTGATCTGGAATGTTTTAACATTCGTATCTTTGCCTTTTATTTCTTGCTCAATAAGATACTTAAGCATATATACCGATTCTAGAGAGGCATCTGTCACCATAGTTACGTTATCAGATTTATTAATCAGCTGTTGATAGAGCTCAATTTTGGTAAAGTAAAAAGGAACATAAATAAATATGTAAGAAAACTCACCATCAAAAATATTGAAAAAACTCATCAACTGTTCAGCAATTTTATCGATCGAATGCAATGTAGTGTGATGCAAAACATCAATCGAGAAATAAGAAAAATTTTCATCAACTTTAATGATATATTCTTCAGCAGCTTTCGCATCGATGGTCTCTCCATTGATCAACATATTAATGATCTTAGGGTCTGCTTTTTTACCAATACGCGCATCTAAAGAGATGCTGAAAACATCCAAGTTGATAAATAAGGTATTTAAGCTTGGTCTTTTTCTTACGTAGTCACGCAAATTATCGTATACGTAGTGTAAGACCTTATCACCATGAAGTTGGGTCGTGTCAGAAAGCAAAAACCAGTGGCTACTGTTTGATTTTACAATTCCGAAAAACCACAAAATCATATTAAACACTTGCTTGGACATATCAGAATAACTGGTGTATTCACTGATACCTTCTGATTTGATGAACCAGTAATAATCCAGATCTTCACGATCACCATAAATGAGTGTCCCCACTCGGCCTTTAGTGACTTCTACAAACTTAGCAAGCCCTTCCTTTTCTCTTAACGTATCTTCATCACTAATGACGTAAATCTTTGATTTAAAGTGTAGGTTGAATACGTTCTCTAATGACTCGATATCGTCTTGATAATCGATGATTTCCACATTGTAAGCAGAAAAATAGTTCTGAACACGTTGCATGATCTCATTGTTGTTAGAGATAACAATAATCATGTAAGGTGAAAAAGCTTTACCTTTTGCGCTAGTCTGGCTTTTACTTGCTCGTTTTAATTTCTCTAAAATCATTTAAATTACCACAGCTCTAATGAAGAACAGGCCGTTTCATTGGCAAAGTTATCGAGTTCACTATCAGACATTGAGAAATGTCCATATGTAGGAACTTCCCAGACTTGACAATTCACCAGTCGCGTATCACTTACATGTACTTCCCACAACAGAAGTTGCTTATCATCGTAGTTTCCGATATCAATAAAGTTCGGCGAGAAGTCGTAGATGTTTTCCATATCAATTTTTAATTGATATAGGCGCTCCCTAGACAAATTATCTGTATGATAGACGTTAATTCCATGAATCCAAGAAACACTTTCGTTCTTTATTTCTTGGTTGATCGCCTTTGAAAAAGGAAGAATATATTGAATATTATTTCCTTCAGATATTTCATGGACGATATAAACGTAATCATCTTTTAGTGCACTGCTACATCCAGAAAAGAGTGTCACCATCCCTATCAAAAAGATGTATTTAAATTTAGTTTTCATAATGATATTGAGCATGTTTAATAATATCCTTTACTTCAGGCACGTCATCACCACCATCTATATTAGTGAATATAGAAAGGGAGGACTTTATATTTACCTTTGGTAGTTTTGGCTGTTCTATACTGTTTTCTACAAAGTTAACTTCTGCAAAGACCATTAACTCAGTTTTATTAGATTGAAAGTTCTCAGACGTAAATAGCGCACCAATAACGGGTAAGTAACCTAAGAATGGAACTTTTGACACGGCTTGCGTCTGACTGTTATCAATCAATCCTGCAAGAACGAAAATATCCCCGTCATTAACGTTGAGCTCTGTATTCACACTCCGAGTGTTGAGCTGTGGAGTGTCCAAACCTGCTAAGTTGATAAAACCAGCAATTTGTGATGATGAGATATTCGCTCTTAGGTCAATACTCTGATCTCGTTTGATCTCTGGTTTAAACTCTAACTTGATTCCGTACTCTTTAAATTCAACGTCAACGTTTTCATCATCGTAAGTCAAGACGGGGATTTCGCCCCCTGCTTCGAATGTTGCAGTTGAATCGTTCGTGACGATGATTGAAGGCCTTGTAAGTACCGTGGCTAAGTTATTGCGAGATAAAATTCCTATCGTGGCGTTGAGCATTTCACTCGTCACACCATCTACTTTACTCCAGCCAGCACTCCACTGGATGCCAAGATCATCGTCAATACTCTTTGACACCTCGGCCATAGTGAGTTTAATTCGCACTTGACGGTTTTCAGTGATCGTCGTGTTGTCAACGTAATAGCTTGAAATTGCACTCCTGATCAGTTCATTAAGCTCTCGCTTTTCGACTTTGTCTTTAACAGCGCCATTGATATAAATTTTCTCCGCGACTTTGACCGCTTCTATGTCCTTGAAGCCTGCTGAATCAAGATATTTATTGAGGTTTTCGGTATCTTGGTCAGTGTCACGTACCTGAATGACATACTCAGTCGTTTCTTCTTCTCCCTTTACAATGACCTTGGTCTTCCCCGCTTCATGTGCAATAAGATACAAGTTATTACTATCCGTCAGTGTGACATCAACGATCTTGTCCGATCCAACAACGATATCTTTAGGGACATTTGAAAGGGACAGATGCCTAGTTTCATTAACAGACATAGTAATAAACGTGTCGGCCTGTACATATAAAGACGCTAAGCACAAAACAAAGCCGAGAACGATTTTTCTATTTAATAAAGTTGACATCGTATTTGTAGCTCGAACTAATATCATTTGCTTGAATTTCCTTAGATGAATCAACTTCTAATGTTGAATAGTTTTCTAGATTGATACTCTTTTGTGTCACGTTGACTATCTTGAAGTAGCCCAACTGATCGGCTTGCAAATAACGCTCTACCACATCGTCATTGACTGAAAATACAACCGGGCTAAGATTTTCATGATCGCTTTTATGAGGCACTGCGTTTTGCTCCCCTTCTTGCGATTGGTTTAGTGGTCGAATAAATACATTCTTCGAAAATAATTTCACTTTTCTGGAGTTTTTATCTCGACCAGAGTTATTAAAGTGCCAGTAAACGTCATAGAAATCTGAAGTGAAGTTTTCGATTGAGCTTCTATCCACTCTCAGCACCATATCCGTGAAGTTTTTACTTTTTAGACTTTCAAGATCATCCAAGGAGATAAACTGTCCAGCATCCATCTTGTGCTTTAAAATAAAAATCTCCGGCTCAAGCAGCTCTTCTTCACCTTCAGTGATGTATAAGCCTTCATCTTCCGGACTAAAGGTCGCAGGTAGAAGCTCGAAAGAATCACGTGACACCAACGTTCCCGCCTTAGAAGCGTTCCTAACGGCCAAAGCAAGCACCGTTTTCTGGACGTTTTGTGGTTCTGAGTTTTCGGTTTCTTCATGATTTGATATCCTGCTTAAATCTTCTGATTTGTAGATACCAACAGCCCCCATCCCGATGATAAAGAGGGCAACTAAACCAATAGTTTGAAATCTCATGCTTTGCCTTTATAAAAAAAGTGTATTTGAATGTATGACGTAAGATGCAATGATCGGAATCGCGTAAGGAACTCCATTCGAAGAAAAGCCGAATCTATCAAAATAGTGATTAAGGATTTTTAACTGAAGCACGGCAAGCCCTCCGCCAATAAGCGTCATGTGAAATAAAAACAATTTATAATCACTAAACTCAATAAAAATGAGCATAATCATTATAAGTTTTACATCACCCATGCCTAGCAACTTAAATGCACCTAAAGCAAAGAAAAATAAAGATATCACTATATAGATAGAAAACTCATACCCAGAGATTTGGAATTCTTCACCACCAAGAAACATCTCGTAAAAATATTTAACATACATTAGCAACAACAAAAGAACAACTCTTTTATTGTATATTTTTCTGTGTTTGACATCTTCATACGATATTACTAGAAGCAATGTGAGTATTAATGCATTTATGATAACCATTGTTCATTTCTTATTCATTCAGAGAGCTATTAACACTTCTTGCCATATCAATCCAAGTTTCGTTCAATGTTTGTAGAAAACTAGAGCTATCTAATATATATAACAGTGATACCGACATACAAACGCCAATAATGGCGTATTCAACTGAAGTAATACCATCACACGAAAATGCAAGACTGGTGATTTGTTTTTTCATATCGATCCTTAACAAGAACTCAGTTCTAAATTACTGCTTCATATATTAGCTTCAAACCAAGATTAGACTTACACTAATAACATTAATTGTTAATTATTAATGTTATCAACATTCAAATAATCTTTTTTTGATGTTAACTTAAGCAGGCACAAAAATTAAAAACCAATAACTGGGGTCTATTTTGTTTCGAAATAAACTATATGAGTACATACTCGTACTCTTTGATACTCATTGAGCCTTCTCCTCCAACTTAGCCTCTCGACTAAGCTGGAAGGCAACGAAACCCAAAATGGAGAAGACTCTATGAGATTCTATAACAACCAGCATAACTATTAC
>NZ_JAHGAH010000011.1:0-28493 GCF_030248475.1 Vibrio sp. D173a | reverse complement strand
TTCAATGATCACGGGTATAAGCCTAAATTTTTATGGGAAATCCATCCATATAATACTTTTTCTCATTCCTACAGCCTAAGTACCAACTTTGTCTTAAACCTCCAAAGTCAGCAAAACCTCTAAATTTCATTCTTATTTCCACTTACCCAAACAGAGCAACTTTTTAAACTTGTTTCGGAAATATAAGGGCTCACGCCCCATCCATTTCACACATATGCCTTAACAATACAAAGCGTTAATGACACGGATATTGAGATATGACACTCAATGGCGGTAGCGTGTCCAAAGGGAAATTTCAGTTATGAAACACAAAGGACTTATTCGTTCGCATGAGGTGGAGTTTGCTTTTCTATATCGCCTAATTGATCTTGTTGTCATTGTGTCATTGATGTTGCTACTCGTAGTGAATGACGTAAACACTTCTATTGAGAAAGACTATGCAATTTTATCATTCGTCGGTAGCATCTCATTCCTAATCATGGCTGAAAGTGGCAAGTTGTATCGCTCTTGGCGTACCAGCTCTTTTAAAGAACAGATCTCTATCACATGTATATCTTGGTTAGTTACCTGCACATTCCTTTTCATGGTTTTGTATTTCTCTCAAGTCCATCAGATATTTGACAAAAACATTTTAGCAATGTGGTTGTTATTAACTCCCGTCTTATTGCTTTCTTGGCGAAGCATTTTCAGAGTCGGTCTGGCCTACATGCGAAAGCTAGGCTACAACACACGAACTGCAATTATTATTGGCCAGACACCACATGGGCTGACTTTAGCAAACGAGCTAGAAAACCACACTGAACATGGTGTGTTATTTGACGGCTTTTACGACGAACGTTCTCAAGACCGTTTGCCCGAGTCTGACTATCCAATTAAAGGCAATGTAAGACTCGCATTAGAAAGAGCGAAGCGTGGCGAAGTCGATTACGTGTACATCGCTATGCCGATGCATGCTAACGAAAGAATCGCTTTGTTTCTTAATCAATTCTCAGACACGACAGCGAACACTTATCTGATACCGGATTTCTTTACTTATAACCTGCTGCATTCACGTTGGGATCAAATAGGTCAGGTTCAAACATTGAGTGTATTTGACACACCCTTTGCTGGTATTTCCTCTTGGGTAAAACGCTTAGAAGACATCGTATTATCGAGCATTATTTTACTTCTGATTTCACCTGTACTTCTAGCTATTTCCCTCGGAATCAAACTGACCTCCAAAGGTCCAGTGATTTTTAAGCAGTATCGTTACGGCTTAGACGGCAGAAAAATCGAAGTGTGGAAATTCCGTTCAATGACGACCATGGAACAAGGTAATGACGTAAAACAAGCCACAAAGAATGACCCTCGCATTACACCATTTGGTGGTTTTCTGCGTCGCACTTCCCTTGATGAACTGCCTCAATTTATCAATGTACTTCAAGGCACTATGTCTATCGTTGGCCCTCGCCCTCACGCCGTGTCACATAACGAAGAATATCGCCAGATCGTCGACCGCTACATGCTTCGTCACAAAGTAAAACCAGGCATCACGGGGTGGGCACAAATTAATGGTTATCGAGGTGAAACTGACACGCTCGACAAGATGGAAAAACGCGTTGAGTTCGACTTGGATTACATCCACCACTGGTCAGTTTGGATGGACATCAAGATTATCTTTTTAACCATTTTTAAGGGATTTACAGGCTCAAATGCGTACTGAGTCCATCATAATGAAAGTTATCCCAATAACCATCGCAATTGCTATGAGCTCAGCGAGTGTTCTGGCTGAGCCTATGGCGTATAAAACGGATTCTGGGATTGAATTCATCCCCACCTTAGGCGTGTTCTACGAAGGTGATGACAACATCAACAAAGCCGATCGAGGAAAGAACATTGAATCGGTCAACATTTGGGGGATAGAGCCTGCCCTGTTGGCTAAAATTGAACGTAATCAATACCGAGCAAATGTGCTTTATAAATTAAGTGCTGGATTCTCTTCGGATGACCAAAATGATTACGACGACCATGCTTTTCAATTTACCAACTTTTTCGAATTCAATCACCGTAATCGACTGGTTATCGACTATCAGTTCCGAGCTCAACATGAAGAGAAAGGTGAAGACTTCACCGAAGGCCAAGGTAGCTTGCCCAACAGCCCTGTTGAGTTTCATCGCAATGACTTGAGAACAAACTATGTGTTCGGTTCTGAAGGCTCAAAAGGTAGGTTGGAGTTTGGTATTGGATACATTGACAAGACATACCAAAACTATCGTGATGGAATGCCAGGCAAGCCTGATGCAAAAACCAAATACAACGACTTTCGTGCACCAAACGCCCACATAGAGTTTTATCTTCGAGCGACGCCTAGAACATACTGGTTGGTTGGTACTCAACAAATGAGCACGAATTACCTTTCAGACCACCCTTCAGTGCCATCAAAAGACAGTTACTCCGGCTTCTATTACACCGGCGCACAGTGGGAAGTCACAGGGAAAACCAAAGGTATCGCCCGCTTGGGTTATCAAGTCAAAGACTTCGATAGCCATCAACGTGAAACCTTTAATGGATTCAGTTGGGACATAGGCTTGGAGTGGCAACCTCAAGAGCAATCGCTCATCACACTCAAGACCACCCAAGCAGCCGTCAGTCCTGATCAAGATGGTGATTACGATTTACAAACTCGCTACTTCATCGATCTTAAACACGACTGGAATAGCTACTTAGCAACACGCTTAGAGGCCCTATATCAACAAGATGCCTACACGGGTATTACACGTAATGAAGACCGTTACGCGCTATCTGCAGGTCTTGATTACCAAATAAAGCGTTGGGTCTTATTGCAGGCGGATTGGCGCTATCTGGATAAAGATTCTGATTGGCAAGGCTACAGCTTCGAGCAAAACATCTGGTCTCTTAGTGCTCGATTCTCTTTGTAATAAGGAATATGAATGAACTTACTAGCAACGTTATTTAGCTTAGTACTTGTGCTTCTTAGCACACCTTCTTTTGCCAGTGCCAATGAGCAAGATTACTTACTCGATACTGGTGATACCATCTCGGTTCAAGTCTACGGTGAGGAAGATCTTTCCATAAAGAACATCCTGATCACTTCAGACGGCTATTTTGATTATCCTTACTTAGGGCGAATTAAAGCCATCAATAAGACCCCAAAACAGCTCAAGTATGAGATTGAAACAGGACTGAAAGGTGACTACCTAATCAATCCTAAAGTAATGGTGGCAATCAATAGCTTCCGCCTTTTCTACGTAAATGGTGAAGTCCGAAAGCCTGGTGGATTCGAATACCAGCCGGGATTGACGATTGAAAAAGCCATCGCGCTAGCAGGAGGCTTAACGGATCGAGCGTCCCGCAAGAGCATTAATCTTACTCAACACGCAACAGGTAATACGGTTGAAAGCGTCAGTATGCAACGCTCTGTAGAACCTGGCGACATTGTATTTATCGATCAGAGCTTCTTCTAATGACAGGCAATTCAATGAACGAAACTCATTCTACTCAAGCCCCTACGAATCAAGTCCCCCTGATTCGTTTTGGGCATCATTTTAGAAC
The DNA here is from genome assembly GCF_030248475.1 of Vibrio sp. D173a. Classification (NCBI taxonomy): domain Bacteria; kingdom Pseudomonadati; phylum Pseudomonadota; class Gammaproteobacteria; order Vibrionales; family Vibrionaceae; genus Vibrio; species Vibrio sp. D173a. The sequence goes on along the minus strand of NZ_JAHGAH010000011.1, from coordinate 24,941 downwards.
CCTTAAGAAGAACTGGCTGAGTATCTTAGCATTCACCATCATCTTCTCACTTACGTGTACTTGGTATATCTACTCGAAAAAATCAGTCTACCAAGCCACTGCCACCCTTCTTATCCAAGAAGAGCAAAAAAGTGCACTTTCGATTGAGGAAGTTTACGGTGTCGACACTACGAAAAAAGAGTACTTTCAAACTCAAATCGCGATTCTTAAGTCAAACCATATCGCAGATAAAGTGATCACCAAATTGAATCTGGTTAACCATCCAGACTTCACTAGCTCAAGCGGTATTAAGCAAAAAATCGATGAAATTAAAGCGATTCCTTTCGTTCAAGATTTATTGCATGTCGCACCGAATCCAAAAGAAACCTCACAACACACAAAGCCGTATTATCAAGCACTTCAAACATTCAAGAGAAAGCTGGATATTGAACCGGTCCGTAATACACAGTTGGTAAAAATTCGTTTTCGCTCTACCGATCCACAACTGGCGACCACCATCGCTAACGCAATAGGCCAAGCATATATCGATGCCAATTTTGAAGCGAAATTGGTTGTGACACAAAATGCAGCTACGTGGCTCACCAATAACTCGCAAAAACTAGAAGAGCGCTTAAGAGCATCAGAACAAGCACTACAAGATTTCTTAATGCAAGAAGGCTTAATCGATATCAATGGTATCGATGACATCTATGCCAATGAGCTTGAAGAACTAAACCGTAAACTCAACGCCGCAGTAAACAATCGCATTGAAGCACAAACATTAATTCAATTGCTCAAGCGTAAATCGACACAAGACATCGACAGCTTGCTATCGATTGATGAGTTTGCAAACCAAGCTCAAATTCGTGATTTGAAAATGTCGGAAGCCCAAGCCGCTAAAAGTGTCTCTGAGCTGTCTCAGCGCTACGGCCCTAAACATGATCGTATGATTCAAGCCAAAGCGCAATTAGCGTCTATACAAGCTCGAACTGAACAATTGATTCGAGAAATTTCGTTCAGTAAACAGCAAGACTTGCTTGCAGCAAAAGCGCAAGAAGACATGCTTCGTGCTGAGCTGGATAACAAAAAATCTGATTTCCAAATGCTAGGTTCGCAAAAGGCACGATACGAACAACTTAAGCGTGAAGTTGAATCGAACAAAGATCTCTACGAAGCGTTCTTGAATCGCGAAAAAGAAACCAATGCCACCAGCGATTATAAGAATGTCACCGCTCGATTTACTGCTCCTGCGATCGTGCCTCTGTTCCCAATCGCACCTCAGCGAATGAAACTCGTGCTGATAGCTACCTTCTTTGGCTTTGCTATCGCTTGTGCCCTTTTGATCATCCTTGAGACACTGCGCGAAGTCATTCGTACCTCTTCTGATGTTCAAGACAAGCTCGGAGTCACCTGCTTAGGTACGATTCCGAAAGTGAAAAAGCGTGCTCTTTGCCAAAAAGGCGTTACTTACTCAGCTTATTTGGACCAAGACGAAAAGCTGTTCAGCGAAGCGTGTCGCTCCGTCCGAACCTCGTTATTGCTGAGACTAAAGAACTCTAAGCAGAAAATCTTACCATTTACTTCTGCCATTCCTGAGGAAGGAAAGACATCAACCAGTATTAATATGGCTGTCTCGTTCTCAACCATGGAAAAGGTACTGCTGATTGACTGCGACCTGCGAAAACCCTCATTAGCAAAACGCTTCAACCTTCCAGAATCAAGCCCAGGTTTAACCAACATTCTTACGATGGATACGCCTTTGAGCGAATGCATCATCAAAAAAGAAGAGGCGAACTTAGATGTGTTGCCTGCCGGTATTATTCCACCAAATCCACAGGAGCTATTGGCATCTGACCGTTTTGAAAAACTCCTTGAGTACCTAGCGAGTAAGTATGACCGAATCATCATTGACACCCCACCTCTGCTTTCGGTAAGTGATGCTCTTATTCTTGGTCAAAAAGCCAATGGGTTGATTACTGTTATTCGCTCCGAGTCAACTAAAGCTTCACTGGTTAACGTAGCGTTATCCAAACAAATTCAACATTCAATACCATCTCTTGGTGTGCTTATCACTCAGGCAAAATCTAAGGAAGGAGAAACACTTTATGTCCAAAAGTACGCCTACTAATCAAAGCATGCAGTGGTATCAGTTGCTAAAGAGCCAAGAGCGTCCCGTCCTCATCTACCAAATGGGGAAAGTGGGATCGAGTGCATTGGAAAAATCCATTCCGAATTCAATTCACTTACATGACCTAATGTCGATACAAGCGAGTAAACAGATTTCACCCGTTCGTGCTCAGCTGCACAAACCCGTTACGAATCAGATAAAACGCGTACTCAAACGAACCATCATGTGTCACATGCTTAAACGTAAGCAACAGGTTCGTATTATCTCTTTGGTACGCGAGCCAGTAGGTAGAAACATCTCTATGTTCTTTCAGTCACTGCCATTTTGGATGGCGGATAAGTATCTAAAAGACGACAGCGCGGTACGTTCAGAACGCCCTCAACTGCTTCATGAAGCGTTTGAAGAACATGTGAACCATCAATACCCATTAGAGTGGTTTGACAATGAGATCAAAGCACTGACAGGCATTGATGTTTTTGCTCAGCCCTTTGATCAAGCAGTAGGTCACCAAACATACCAAAACCACAACTTTTCACTCATGGTTATTCGTATCGACAAACTCGACCAATCACAACAAGCCATTAGTGAGTTTCTCCAACAAGACGTAGCTGTTGTTCACGACAACCAAGCCGACAACAAGTGGTATTCACCTCTGATCAAAGAGTTTAAACATTCATACCAGCCAAAGCCTGTGTTTGTCGAGGAGATGCTGTCATCGAAACTGACCAAGCATTTCTTTGCTGAGCCTGAAATCGAAAAGTTCAAACAAAAGTATCTAGCGACTGAGTCATGAAGAAGAAAATACTGCATATTATCAATGACCTATCAAAGAACGGTGGCGCACAGAAGTTTCTCGTCGACTTGGTGATGGAGCACTCACCGGAGTATGAAATCAAAGTCCTCGTACTTTGCGATGACAACGATTATTTGGCGCAGCTCACTTCTCGTGGCATCGAGTGTTTTAATTGGCAGGCCCTGACGATTAAAGAGAAATGGTCTTTATTACGCTGGCCAGATCTCGTGCATGGGCACTTGTACCCATCTATCTATCTGGCATTGCTTGCCATTGGTAAAAAGCGCATTCAAACCGAGCACTGTTCATACAACCGCCGTCGTGACTACCCGTTATTTAAATTTATGGAATACCTACTTTATCGTGGGCACGATCTGACGGTTAGCATCAGTGAAAAAGTCCAAGAAGAACTGGTAAAGTTCATGCCTCGTTTTGAGCATAAATATCGTGTTGTCCATAATGGTGTCGATCTCGCTCACTTCCCTCTTGTAGCTAAGTCTGGAAGCCTCTTAAGGGAGAAATCAGCCATCAATATCGGTATGGTCGGGCGACTTCATGAACATAAAGATCATGAGACGCTAATCCACTCGATTGCCCTTCTTCCTACCAATTATCATCTCCACTTAGCTGGAGACGGAGCGAAACGCGGTGAACTCGAACCTCTCACTCAGAGCCTGAATATTGCCGATCGTGTTCATTTCCACGGTGTGGTATCCGATATCCCCGCTTTTTTGTCTGGCATGGACGTGTATGTTCAATCATCCCATGTTGAAGGTTTTGGCCTTGCGGCTGTAGAAGCGATGGCGGCAGGCTTACCTGTGCTGTCTTCAGATGTGCCGGGGTTAGATGAAGTGATGGGCAGCCATGAATATTTGTTCACGGTCGGTGAATCAGAGCAACTAGCAGACAAAATATCTCGACTATGCAATGCCGTTGACCTCTACGATAGCGCCAGTGAATACGCAGTGAATCGTGCCAAGTTATACACCATCGATAAATTCCGAGACGGGTACTATGGACTCTACCAACAGCTCTGCACCAGCAAGTAACCTTGTACCGCTGTTTGCAGCGATTACTCTCGCGCTATTTTTTGTTCCAATAAAGATAGGACTTGGTGGTATTGCTCTCGCACCGTCAGATATCACAAGCTTACTGTCACTAGGATTTGTCGCCTTGATTATTCTTGAAGGAAAAACCCACAAGCTGTTCCACCCTTGTATTGGTTTCTTGCTGCTGTTTACTAGCTATGTGTTCATCAATGGCATGCTGAATCGTGTTCCGCTCGTACCGTTAGTGACTGAAACCGTCCAGTGGGTAGCAATACTCGGTTTACTCGGCCTGCTGTATGCCTATGGAGCCTTCGACGATGAACGCGTGATGGTTTATCTTACTTATTGTTTGCTGGTGATATGTAGTCTTGTCGCCGTTTGGCACTTTGCGCAAGGCTATCAAAGTGGATTCAAGCTACTCGGCGTGAGCAAATACGCGTTTGGTGTGCTCTGTTCCCTAATCTACCTCTACCGTGATCGCATTCGTGCATTTCCTGTCTTGATGCTATTTGCGTTCGTACTTCTTCTTTTATCCCAAGAAAGAAAGGCATTGCTTGGCTTTTGTTTGTTGGTCTTTATCGATACTTTGTTTCACAGGCGCCTTATACAACAAACACTCAGCGAAACTTACACATGGACAGTGCTGCTTGTTGGTGGGTTGATCGTATTAGCAACCGTCTCTGCCACTCTTTATTTTGGATTTGATCAGTTCGCAGACAAGCTTGAAATCACCCAAGAAGACATCCTGTTTGCTAATCAAAGTGAAGCGCGTTGGGTCTCCAATTTACACCGTAAATTGCTGCTAGCAAATGGTCTCGATATCTTGCTTGAGCATCCAGTTTGGGGTGTTGGCGCTAAGATGTTACCCAACTATATGATCAACTATTTCAATTATGATGAGTTAGCCATCTATACCCATAACTTCATACTCGATACCTCGATCGAATATGGATTACTTGGTATTGCTTTGTTGTTTGGCGGCTACTTTCTATTTATAAATTTTTGCTTCAATACATTGATAGACAATAAAAAAAGCCTCTTACTCTCCATTTATGCACTAATCATGGTGTTTTTCGTCGCGGTGAATACCACCATCATTTTAATACTTTTACTACCCGTCATGATCAGTAAGAAACGGCATCATAGTCGTCAGACAGAACATCAAAAACAAGCTGATCATAACCATCAATCTGAGTTATCGATTCCGCCAATAACTGACAATTAATAACGCTGCGGAATAACGACATTAAAGTTATCAAGGATAGGATAAATGAAATATTCAATCTCTCGACAATTTGAAAAAAACCGAGAACTTCAAGCAGACAATTTTGTTTTGGTGTATCAAATGGGCAAAGTGGGCTCATCATCTATTGAGCACACTCTTGGCGAAAGAAAGATCCCGAGCTACCACATCCATACCTTTGATGATCATGAAGAGTTCCACATGTATCACAACAAAAAGGACGTGAGTAAATTCTTTGATTTTAAGAGCCGCACCATGTATCGCCTAGTGCTCAATAAGCGTAAGCGCATTCTTCAAAAGCGTGAACATATCAAGATCGTCACACTAGTCCGAGACCCTATCGCGACCGTGTTTTCTCGTTTCTTCCAAGACTTACACCTTCAATTTATTGAAGGGAAGAAAAATGATGCTATTCATCGTGATATGGATGTGACCTACAAACATCTAGAGCACTGCTTCGATAACTATATAAACCTGAATTACTTCGCTAACTGGTTCGATAATGAACTTAAGCGTAACTTTGGCATCGATGTTCTTAGGCAAGAAGTTGATAATACTCAGCCTTTCTATACGTTCAATAACGAACGAGCCAGCGTTATCCTAATTAAATGCGAACAACTTAGTTCACTCGATCAAGAGATTGGTGAGTTTCTTCAGCTTGATGACTTCGTTCTTAAAAACAGTAATGAAGCAAAGAACAAGTGGTATTCCAACATCCATCAGTACTTTAAAGAAAACTACGACTTCTCGCAGCTTTTCTACATGTACGACCTGCCCCTCTATCGCCATGTTTACTCAGAACAGGAACGCGAGGCATTTAAAGACAAGTGGAAACAAACACCAGGGACGAACTCGTGATGAAAAAAGTATTACATATTACTGAAGCCTTCGGTGGAGGCGTTCAAACAGCACTTTACAGCTATGTCCATTCATCACGTTCAGAGCCTTATGAACATTCACTGCTCGCACGCGCGCGATCGAACGATATGACCAATGAATCGAGCAACCATGTTTTTAGCCATGCAAAATGGGCTGAGGGCAATCTGCTGCAATTTATGAAAGACGCCAACGCATTTATCGCTGAGCTCAAACCAGATATTGTTCATTTACACTCAAGTAAAGCGGGCTTTTTAGGTCGCTTTTTAAAGCTCGGTGGAGCACGTTTAGTTTATACGCCTCATTGTTACGCTTTTGAGCGGGAAGACATTTCCGGTTTTGCTAAACAGGTTTACAAAACATTAGAAAAAGTGGCAATCAGCAGGATTGATGTGGTGGCAGGTTGCAGCCAACGCGAGTGTGATTTAGCCATCAGCATCGGCGCTAAACGTGCTGATTTACTTAATAATTACGTGACATATGACAGTGAAGAGCGTCCACAAAGCTCACAACAAACCACGCTAAAACTTGTGGTACTTGGCCGCGTGACGCCACAAAAGGATCCTCAGTTTTTACTGGATACATTGAATCATATTGACCCTTCACAGCTAGCGCGGAAATTTGACATTACTTGGATTGGCGGTGGTGAGGCAGAGCTTGAAAATAAGCTTCGCACACAGGGGATTACGGTAACCGGAATGATTCCTCGCGATGACGTCTTGAATCTACTCAAAGACGCGGATTTGTATCTTCACACAGCCGCCTGGGAAGGCATGCCTCTCACTATTTTGGAAGCCGCAAAGTTGCACTTACCTATGGTTATTCGCTCTATCGGTGCCACGAAGGATCTTAACTATCCTTTCTTAGCGGCAACTCCAGAAGAAATGGCCAAACAAATAAGCCATTGTATCAATCACTACCACGACATCGACTTCTATCGATACACAATTGGGCTCAATGATGCGTTTAGTGAAGAAAAACAACGTCTAGCACTCAACAGCATTTATAGCTAGAGGGTTCCATGCTTCAATCCATCAACCAAAAAATCCAAAACCTACCAAGTGAAAAGAAGCAATTCTTCTCACTTGGCGCTTCTACAGGGATCGTTAAAGCACTTGCAGCCTTCTTCGCTTTTTTGTTGACGCTTGTAGTCTCAAGGTATTCTGATGCAGCGACAGCTGGACAATTCTTTTATCTGTTCAACCTTGTCTCCCTTATCGCGGTTATTGCACAGCTTGGTTTCAATATCTCACTTGTGAAGTTCAATGCCATTGCATTTAAAAACCAAGACAGAACGGAGCAAAGCAATAACTATCGCACCGCCTTAGTTCGTAGCCTCTTATTTAGCATTGCAGCCTGTGCTCTAATTTACCTCGCATTTATCTCTTTTCCACAACAACTCAATACCACTCAAGTGACCACCTTCTCGCTTGCCGTGGCTCTTGCGGCTATTCCTCTCCTTGTTATCGGTCAAACCAACAGTCGAGTACTACAAGCCAGCAGGAAAGTCATTTCTTCTCTTGTCGCTCTGCAACTCGGTGTTAGCTTTCTGATGGTGGTCTTGATTGTTGCAGCCAAGCAAACATTGCCGATAACGACCGATACTTTGATGGCACTTCTATTAATCGCAGCAGCACTTATTGCGTTATTGTCGACGCTTCAGTGGGTTCGTTCAGGTCAATATCAGCATGGGAAAACCGCGATAAACCGTGAACTTAACTATTCAGCGAAACAAGTCTGGATTGGAAGTATCTTCACCAATTTAGTCCAATGGGGAAGCTTAGTGATCGCAGGCTTTTTTATTTCTACCTCTGAGCTTGGGCTTCTTGCTGCTGCACAGCGTACCTCTTTGCTGATCGGTTTTGTCCTCATAACAATTAACTTTGTCGTTGCTCCAATGTTCGCTTCTCTCTATAAAGAAGGAAAAATGGATCGCCTGCGAAACCTCAGCCGCCTTGCCTGCAGAGCCAACATCGCTGCTGCAATTATCCCCGTGATTATTTGCGTACTGTTCCCAGAGTTTGTTATGCAGTTATTTGGCAAAGAGTTTATTGCTGCCGCACCACTGCTTATTGCTTTGTCATTAGGGCAATTGATTAATGTTGCCACTGGTTCGGTTGGCTTTTTATTGCTTATGAGTGGCCATGAGAAAACAATGAAATACATCACTATTGTCTCCGGTGTCATTTCTATTGCGCTGCTGATAGTGCTCTCTCAGTCACACGGTGTACTTGGTGCGGCTTGGGCGATCGCCATTGGCTTAGCTATTCAAAATCTTGCAGCATTGTACTTTGTGAAACGTTACTTAGGCTTCTTTCCTGTGGGGTGAATATGACCAATACCATTGCTAGATACAGCTTTATCTTAGTACTTCTGCTTACTGTCTCTTTATCACTTTGGAAGAGTTCCGATATCGACCATAGTGTGTATCAAAGCATGGAGAACTATGTTGGCGGTTCGAGTACGTTACATTTCACCTTTAGTCTTTTAATCGGCTTTCTTGCTGTATTTAATTTTCCTAAATGGGTGAAAGCAACGAAAGCAGACATGTTTGGTATCCGCCTGTTGATTGTTTTGTTGTGTATCGTTTCTCTTGAGGAGTTTAGCCAACTGTTTATCCCCTCTCGCTCTTTTAGCTTTGAAGATTTAAGTACAAATTGGATTGGTATTATCTCAGGCTATTTTTTTGCCCAGTTTATAAAAACCTTTTCTAATCAATAAGTTTATCGACAAACTCTGCACTCTAAATGACGTAAACGCGCCTGTTTCACACGGGCGTGATATACTCTTGCCCGATTCGATTAATATGAGCATCGGTTATGTCTTCACATCCAACTAAAATCACCTTCTTTGAATTCCTAACACCACTTATCACTGCAGGTAAAAAGACGATCACGATTCGTGATGAATCAGAAAGCCACTACGTGCCAAACACCGAAGTGGAAGTGTTCACCCTAGAAACAGACCGTAAGGTGTGTGACATCAAAATCCTATCAGTTGCACCACTGAAGTTTGATGACATCAACGAGTTCCACGCAGAACAAGAAGCGATTGAACTGCCAAAACTGAAAGAGCTTATCCGCGAGATTTACCCGAACATCAATGAGCTGTATGTGATTGAGTACGAGCTGATCAAGTAAGAACCATAAATCACTAGACGACTGGTCTAATCGCTTTTATAGTATTGCTCATGAACGCAAAAACGAACGATACACGCCAACACATACTCGATGTCGGCTACCAATTGGTAGTGACCAAAGGTTTTACGAGCGTTGGGCTCTCAGAACTTTTAAAGGCAGCGGATGTGCCGAAAGGCTCTTTCTACCATTACTTTAAGTCGAAAGAACAATTTGGTGAGGCATTGATTGAAGATTACTTCTCTCGCTACCTTAAGATGATCACAGCCCATTTTACTGAAAGTGAAGGCTCTGGTCGCGACCGCCTTTTGAGCTACTTTGAGCGCTGGATGGCGATTGAAAATGGCAAATGTAACGCCAATAAATGCTTAGTGGTGAAGTTGAGTGCTGAAGTCTCTGATCTTTCAGAAGCAATGCGCGCAAAACTGGCTTCGGGTGCCACTCATGTGGTGAAAACCATCGAAGATTGTGTCCAAGCGGGCATTGAAGACGGCTCTATCCAAGTTGAGTCAGCAGAGCAGACTGCCCACTTGATTTACCATCAATGGATTGGTGCAAGCTTACTCAACAAACTGTATCAGGATCGTTCCGGTTTAATTCGTAGCTTTGAGAGCACTCAAAGTATGCTAAAAAGCAAATAGCGAACCACACTTAATCCGCCTTATCTTTACCCAAAAAGTACGGCGGATTTTTTAGGAATCAATACTAGACGACTGGTCTAATACTTAATATAGGGACTTACCATGACCCAAACGCTCAACCGTCAAATCGTATTGGCTAACCGCCCAAAAGGTTCGCCTGTCCCAGAGAACCTCCGTTTAGAACAAACTGCCATCCCTACTCCGAGTGAAGGTGAAGTGCTTTTACGTAGCGTGTACCTGTCTCTTGACCCATATATGCGCGGCCGTATGAATGAAGGCAAATCCTACGCTGATCCAGTAGAGCTAAACGATGTGATGGTTGGCGGAACCGTTTGTCAGGTGGTGGATTCGAAGAACTCTGACTTCCAAGCTGGCGAATGGGTGGTAGCTTACACAGGCTGGCAAGATTACGCGCTATCTAACGGCGAAGGTCTATTTAAATTAGGCACTAAGCCGACGCATCCTTCGTATGCCCTTGGTGTGCTTGGTATGCCTGGTTTTACCGCTTATGTGGGTTTATTGGAAATTAGTCAGCCTAAAGCTGGCGATACTCTAGTTGTCGCAGCTGCAACTGGTGCGGTGGGCTCCATGGTTGGTCAAATCGGTAAGCTAAAAGGTTGCCGCGTAATCGGTGTCGCAGGCGGCGCAGAGAAGTGCCAGTATGCAAAAGAGACCCTTGGCTTTGATGATTGTCTTGATCACACCGCTGATGACTTTGCAGAGCAACTAGCAACAACATGCGACAAAGGTATCGATGTCTACTTTGAAAACGTAGGCGGAAAAGTTTTTGATGCCGTATTACCTCTATTTAACGTCGGCGCTCGCGTGCCACTTTGTGGTTTGATTTCTCAATACAACGCGACAGCGTTACCAGAAGGTCCAGATCGTATGTCGATGCTAATGGGTAACATTCTGGTCAAACGCATAAAGATGCAAGGCTTCATCATTTTTGACCACTACGAGCAAAGCTACACAAACTTCGTCAAAGATGTAAGCCAATGGCTAGCAGAAGGCAAAATCCACTATCGCGAACATCTAGTAGAAGGTTTAGAAAACGCGCCAGAGGCATTCATCGGTCTACTGGAAGGCAAAAACTTCGGCAAGCTTGTTATTCAAACCAATCAACCTGTATAAGAAAGGATTCTTCTATGATTAAACTGCATCATTTAAATCAGTCTCGCTCAAAACGCATCATTTGGTTGTTAGAAGAATTGGGAGTGGACTACGAGATCGTGCCTTACCTTCGTGACAGCGTCACCTTCCTTGCACAACCTGAGCTCAAGAGCATTCATCCACTCGGCAAGTCACCTGTATTGGAGGATGGCGATGAGGTCGTCACAGAATCTGGCGCTATCACTGAATACTTAATTGAAAAGTATGCAGATAGACGTTTTGCACCAGTACGTGGCAGCAAAGCTTACACGCAGTACATTCAATGGCTGCATTTTGCAGAGAGCTCAGCCATGGTTCCCCTGCTACTCAAGATGTTTGTTGCTAAAGATGGCGCACAGACCAATTTCCTTGCGGACTACGCCGATGCGGAAACCATGAAAGTCATGGGTTACGTTGATCAAAGCCTCGAAGGGAAAACCTACTTTGTAGAAGAGCGACTAACAGGCGCGGATTTCATGATGTCTTTTGTCGTCGATATTTTAAACAAGTTTGGCGTCATTGAGCGCTTCCCAAACATCCAACGTTATGGTGCACAGCTCGCGACTCATCCTGCATTTACTAAAGCAGAAGAACTTGAAGTGAAATTCGGTTAATCGAGTTGAGACCTTCTCAAACCGTTGAGAGTTTCTGTCTATTTCGGAAATCTTTGAAATAGACAGAAATCATTCACACTAAACATACCTGAATACCATTTATAATCCACACGACAAATAATGTTAATTGACACAAAGCCATTAATTAACAATCACTTAAATCATAGGTGACACCTATCACACTGATTGCTAATAACAGTTTTTTTCTTCTCAATTACAGCGTTATTCTCCTCGCATCACTTTCGGATTCATCCAAAAGACAAGATTTATTATCACTATTGCAAGGAAATTCAAATGAGCAAGAAATTGACTACAGCAGCAGGTTGCCCTGTCGCACATAACCAAAACGTTATGACTGCAGGTCCTCGTGGCCCTCAACTATTACAAGACGTTTGGTTCCTTGAAAAATTGGCACACTTTGACCGCGAAGTGATCCCTGAGCGTCGTATGCACGCAAAAGGTTCTGGTGCTTACGGTACGTTCACAGTAACGCACGACATCACAAAGTACACTCGTGCTAAGATCTTCTCTGACATAGGCAAAAAAACAGAACTATTCGCTCGCTTCACTACTGTAGCTGGTGAGCGCGGTGCAGCAGACGCAGAACGCGACATCCGTGGTTTCGCACTAAAATTCTACACTGAAGAAGGTAACTGGGACTTGGTTGGTAACAACACACCCGTATTCTTCCTACGTGACCCACTAAAATTCCCAGACCTAAACCACGCAGTAAAACGCGACCCTCGCACTAACATGCGTAGCTCTACCAACAACTGGGATTTCTGGACATCACTACCAGAAGCGTTCCACCAAGTGACTATCGTAATGAGTGACCGTGGTATCCCAGCGTCTTACCGTCATATGCATGGTTTTGGTAGCCACACATTCAGCTTCTTCAACGCAGAAAACGAGCGTTACTGGGTGAAATTCCACTTCAAAACTCAGCAAGGCATCAAAAACCTAACTGACCAAGAAGCAGAAGCAATCGTAGGTAAAGACCGCGAAAGCCATCACCGTGACCTTTACGAAGCGATTGAGCGTCAAGACTTCCCTAAATGGAAGATGTACGTACAGATCATGCCTGAGTTAGAAGCGGATGAAGTCAACTTCAACCCATTCGACCTAACACGTGTATGGTCTCAAAAAGACTACCCACTGATCCCAGTTGGTGAGTTCGAACTGAACCGTAACCCAGAAAACTTCTACGCAGAAGTTGAACAATCAGCGTTCAACCCAGCAGCAGTAGTACCTGGTATCGGCTTCTCACCAGATAAGATGCTACAAGGTCGTCTGTTCGCTTACGGCGATGCTCAGCGTTACCGTCTAGGTGTGAACCATCATCAAATCCCAGTGAATGCACCTCGTTGCCCTGTTCACAGCTACCACCGCGATGGTGCAATGCGCGTTGATGGCAACTTTGGTTCAACACTAGGTTACGAGCCAAACTACAAACAAGAATGGGCAGAGCAACCAGATTACTCTGAGCCACCTCTACGCATCAACGGCAACGCTGATCACTACGATCACCGTGTAGACGAAGACTACTTCAGCCAAGCGGGTGACCTATTCCGTCTGATGAGTGAAGAGCAACGTCAAACTCTGTTCGACAACACAGCTCGCGCAATGGACGGTGTGCCAGAGTTCATCCAACAGCGCCACGTTCAACACGCATACCAAGCAGACGAAGCGTACGGCAAAGGTCTTGAGATTGCGCTAGGCTTAAACAAGTAAGCGAACGCTGTAATCATCACACTGTGTGATTAAAAGACATAAAAAAGGAGGTGCCCAACAGCACCTCCTGATTTCAAATCACTAATCCTTAATCACTAGTCACGAACCATGCTCAAGGAGATTCATTATGATTAACTTAGATTTCTTTAAGCTCTTTGATACCAAAGAACTGTTTATCTATTACTGATTCATCAACTACTGATTTTTAGCGACCGCTTTGATCAGTACTGATGTATCCATGCGACCTAAACCATCTCGTTGAAGGTCTGCGTATTGCTCATCCACTTTCTTCGTCAATGGAAGCTCTAGACCCACTCGCTCTGCTTCTTGCAGACAGAAACCCAAATCTTTGCGCATCCAATCGATAGCGAAGCCAAAATCGAACTTATCTTCCGCCATCGTATTTGCGCGGTTTTCCATCTGCCATGAACCTGCAGCGCCATGCTTCAACGTTTCTACAACTTGAGCGATGTCCAAGCCTGATTTTTGAGCCAGTAGCAAAGCTTCACTCAGACCTTGTAAAACACCACCAATACAGATTTGGTTTACCATCTTACAACGTTGGCCCTGACCGTTTTCACCCAGTAGCGTCATCTGCTTCGCGTACACATCCATCGCTGGAGACACACGGTCAAAAATGCTTTGTTCACCACCACACATGATGGTTAGTACACCATTTTCTGCACCCGCTTGGCCGCCAGAAACTGGCGCATCAATGAAGTGCTTGCCGTACTTAACACACGCTTCAGCCAGCTCAACCGCTAGGTCTGCAGAAGTCGTCGTGTGATCCACTAACACTGCATCCGCTTTTAAGCCAACCAGCATGCCTTCTTCACCGTAAACAACGCTACGAACGTCATCATCATTCCCCACACAGGTAAAAACGATGTCACAGCCTTCTGCCGCTTCACGTGGTGTTTCACAAGCCACACCTTGGTATTCTTCAGCCCATTTGTCGGCTTTCGCTTTTGTGCGGTTGTATACTTTGGTTTCAAAGCCCGCTTTACTTAGGTAACCAGCCATTGGGTATCCCATCACACCCAGACCAATAAATGCTACTCTTAGTTTTTCCATTGCAAGCCTCCTTGAATTCGAAATAAGTGACGTTTTGAAACTATTACTATTTGAATCAGTTAATATTTGAAACATGTTACTAAAGATTTCAGAGCATTACTTGCAATAATTTCATCTTAAATAAGCGCAGCAAACTCAATCAACGGCAAAGCCACGAAAAGTGATAACAAAAGCGTCACAATGGACAGAATCGCATCTTTCCAAATATCAAAACGAAAATGGAAAAACAACGCACCAACGGAGGTGAAAACAATAAAACTTGCACCTATCGTACTTAACAAGTTCTTCGTCGATAACAAGCCAATTAACATCAAAATTGCCCCCGTCACCTCAACCAGTCCAACCAAAAAACATAGCGGCACTTTTCGCAGGGATAAAAAAGCTCCATCAAAAATGATGGAGCTAACGAGCAGATAGCCTTAGTTAGGGAGCTACATACTTAAGGGATTCTTTTCGCCTGCAACAGTGCTGCAGCATTGAGCATCGCGTCTTTAGTGCTGACATCCAGCACCTTCATTTTTCTGAAGCGCTCCGGCTCTTTGATGGCTACATCGTGAGCAAAGACAACAAACCTAGCCTTGGCGATATCTTTGTCAGTGATTCGGTTAATGATGCCGTTCGCTCCTTGCGTTTCGACCTTGATCTTAATGCCTAACGCACAGGCAGCTTTCTCTAATGACTTCGCCGCTAAGAAGGTGTGCGCGACACCAGATGGGCAAGACGTCACGGCAAGAATGTCTGCTTCGCCCTCGCCTTGCACAGACGTATAAGCTTGAGATTGCCCAACCGGACTGTCGTCTTCTGTGACGGTCTTCTTAAGCGCAATAACAATCAATGCTGTGGTAAACGAGCCTGCGATTGTGCCGACAATGTAGCCAATCTTGCCATCCACAACAGGCAGTACAATCCAGCCGCCCCACGGCGCATGGTTAATGACATGGAACATAAAACCAATCACGTTACCAACTATGCCACCAGCAACAATCGCAGGCAGTACGCGAGCTGGGTCAGCGGCAGCAAACGGAATCGCCCCTTCACTGATGCCTATCATGCCCATGATGCCCGCCGCTTTACCCGCCTCACGCTCATCACGTTTAAACTTACTTGGCGATAGGAAAGTCGCTAATGCCATACCCAAAGGCGGAGTACAGATCGCAATACCGACACCACCCATTAGCCACGGCTGAGTATTTACCTGTGTTTGAGCAAACAAAGTCGCCACTTTGTTGATAGGGCCGCCCATGTCAAACGCAGTCATTGCGCCTAGTACGGTGCCCAACATCACTTTGCCTGAGCCCGCCATACCTGTGAGCACATCGTTCATGGTCGTCATTGCGCTGGCGATAGGTGAGCCAATCACCCACATCACTGCGCCACAGGTAACAAACGTACCAACCAGTGGGTAGATAAAGATCGAGCCATGGGAGCTCATGCTGTCCGGCAGTTGAATCTTCTTCAGCAGCCAAACCACAAAGCCGGCGAAAAATCCGACCACAATCGCGCCCAAGAAGCCAGTATTGTAGTGACTAACCGCAATCCATGAGCCAATCATACCCGGAGCCAAACCCGGCTTATCCGCCATCGAATAGGCAATATAACCACCCAATACCGCGGTAAACAGCGTCAAACCAGCGATACCCATCTCAGCGATATCTGCCAGTATCCCCTCTTCCGGAACGCCACCATGGCCTGAAATCATCACAGACAGAGACAACAACACGCCGCCCACGACAATAAACGGAATCATATGAGAGGTACCAAACAGCAAGTGTTCTTTCATTCTGCCGAGCTTTTGCGCCCAAGGGCTGGGTGGCTCAGACGCAAATTCTAAAGGATCGATACCAGAGTCATTCGTGTTCGATTGAATATCAGTAAGTAGCTCGCGCGCTTCCTCCACCGACTCCGCCGCTTTTAACTTATTGACGAAACCATCTTCAATGATTTTGGTAGAAATTTGTGCCAAGACTTCAATGTGGTGATGGTCGTCCCCATCCGGAGAAGCCAGCATGAAAAATACGTCAGACAGTTCGCCGTCATCGGCACCATAATCAATCCCTTTTCGGCTGATGCCCACTGCGACTGCGGGTTTGGCAACCGCGTTACTTTTGGCGTGAGGAATGGCAATACCCTCGTCAAAGCCGGTATTGCCAATCTCTTCTCGTTTCCAAATGTCCGCCAAGAACTGACTTTTGCTAGTGAGCTTACCCGCCGCGTCCAACAATTCGACGAGCTCTTTGAGCGCTTCATCTTTGGTTTGAGCCTGCAAATCCAAGCAAATGTTTTCCAGCTCAATAAAGTTTAATATGTCCATTGTTTGTACCTTGCAATGTTAACGCTCGAGAGTCATGAGTTATCTGTTCCATCTATGACTGTGTACAGAGTAACCAACACTAGTCCTTTCCAATACAGGACAAAAAGTGCATTAACTGGATTAATGTAACATGAAATTTAAACTGTGATAGAGCTCTTGCGATTATCTGCTTTATATCCATCCTTCCGACGACCACTATGCTAAAATCCACAAAAAATAAAGTGGATAGAACATGAAAATCGTAGCGGTGACAGCGTGCCCTACAGGCATCCTACAGGCATCGCTCATACTTATATGGCGGCAGATGCGCTAATGAAAGCTGCGCCTAAGCATAACGTACAAATTAAGGTCGAAACGCAAGGTGCGATGGGTATTGAGAATCAGCTCACTCCCCACGACATTGCACAAGCGGATCGTGTCTTAATTGTGTCCGATATCGAGATTGAACAGCCAGCTCGCTTTGAAGGCACCAACAAAGTCCAAATCCCAATTGAAGACGTGCTACTTAATGTTGATAAGGTGTTCCTTGTACACTGTCGATGATACTCTTTGCAGATGAACGAATACCAGATTACCTTTTTTGTCGATGATATTAACGCCAGTGCTCATGTTGCACAGCCTCTCAATCACGTCGCCAAAAAGTTCAAAAGCACGATACACATCATCAACATAACCCAAAACCGCATCGCTGAACTTACCAAGTCAGTCGCGGTTTTACAGGTCGGCTTGCAACAAGGCGACCTGTGCCAAATCACTGCCATCGGTATTGACGCCGAGCTTGCCTGTTTCGTTATCAAAGACATCATCGCCGAAAACTTTACTGTTGTGGGTTCCCACATCAATTACAAGTTCTCAAGCCAACTAGCAGAGCGTCTTCCCCAGATTTGTCCGCCGTGTGAAATCCAATGGCATTACGCCAAAGCACACACTGAGCTCACCAAGTTCGAATGCTTGAAAGGCTTGGCTCAGCTTATTCATCCGATTCACCCAGACGAACTCATTCTCGCCTTTATCAAACGCGAAGAACGCTCTTCAACTGCCGTAACTCCGGGTATTGCCCTACCCCATGTGATGTTCGAAGGTGTAGAACACATTTCCATCGCGGTTATCGCTAACGAAATCCCAATGGATTGGGCGTCCAAAATGGGTGAAGTTCATCTCGCCATAGCACTGGTGATGCCAGCTAAGCCCACTCGAGAACAAATCATCGCCGCCACCAACCTAACCCGCAACCTGCTCACTGACCAAATGGCGGAGCGTTTACTGCTAACAAAAAGCAGCGTCGACTTGCAGGCGCTTCTGATGTACGCCATGTCGAGGCTACTCGCTTAGGCTTTACTGTTTTGATTTCTGTTCTAGATTGAACCGCGATATTCCGTCGGCGTTCTGCCCGTGCGGTTCTTAAAGACTCGGCAGAAGTAGTTCACATCTTTAAATCCACAGCGCACCGATACCTCATTCAACTTAAAGTTGTATTTCTTGAGCATAAACTTCGCGCGGTCTACCCGTACCCACGTAATGTAATCGGCTAACGTCATGTGACCTTGCTGACGGAACAAACGCGACAAATGGTTAGAAGAGATGCTGAACCTCGACGCAATACTGTCACGTGTGATTGGGCGGTGGAAGTTCTCTTGGATATAGATACAAATACCCTGATACAGATCTTGCACTCGGCTGTGCGCCTGCGTCTCGATAGGCGCATCTAACATCGACTTAGCGTATTGCAACAAGGCTTGTAGCAACAACTCATCCATTGGTTTCTTATTGCACTCACGAGCCAATGAACTCAGTGCTTCCAAGATATTATCAATGGCAAATCCAGAACGAGTTTGAATACTGTGCTTTTGGATATCGTAAAAGCTCGCTTCCCCTTTACGTTTGGACACAAGACTCAAACCCAATTGACGGCGACCAAAGAGAATACTTAATACCGAGCAATCTGTATCCCAGTCAGGTTTATTCCAACAGTTAGGTGGAATAAATATCGCATCACCGGTTTTCGCCACAATATGCGTCACTTTGCGATCATGACTTTCCATTTCATTAATATATTCACCAGACAAGACTAATTCTAATCGAGGGAAGTTAACCTGATAGCTAAATTCAGGTGGTGTATGAAAATCACCAGCAAACCATATATTGTGAAATGGTTCTCGCTCGTTTAATACTGATGAAATCAAATCATGAAAAATCATTTTACGTACTCTTTAACACGCATCCATGATGCTATACCTATAGATATACACCCTACTGGATTTTTGTGCTATTGAGCAAAATCACACTTCCATTTTAAGGTTACAAAAATTCAGTTAACGCATCAATTATCCAGTCTAGTAAATTATCAATAAAGTCTTCAAAACCTTATATATGGGAGCAATAACACATTTCACTTATGGTTCATCGACTTCCACATAATGTCACAGATATGCAGTAAGTTTATCCAGTAGACGATCTACATCACACTCTAGTCGGGCGGTTACAATCGTCCAGTAAATGCATTTTTTCTTCACTACTGTCTCCGCTTGGTTAATTTCAAAATACCCCTGAAATAAAAATTATATTTATAGGGGTTCGACAATGATCACCAAACTAATAAATGAAGACTTGATTAAGCTTGATCTTCAAGCGACTTCAAAAGAAGACGTATTTAAAGAACTGGTTGCAGTTCTACACGCCCAAGGTCGTATTTCAGACCAAGAGCAATTTCTTGCAGATATAAAAGCACGTGAAGAATTAGGTAATACCGGATTTGAAGATGGCGTAGCTATCCCACACGCAAAAAGTGCAGCAGTCATCGAACCAGCGGTTGTGATCGGCGTAAGCAAATCAGGTATCGAATACGGCGCGGAAGACGGTTTGCCTTCAAAACTGTTCTTCATGATCGCTTCTCCAGACGGTGGCGATAACCACCACATCGAAGTACTTGCAGAGCTGTCTTCAAAATTAATTGAAGATGGTTTCATTGATGCGTTTTTAGGTGCAACAAACAGCCAAGACGCACTGGCACTCGTGCTTGCTAAAGAAGAGCCACAACCAGTGGCAGACGCTCCAACAAACCAAGGCTTCATCATTGGTGTTACCGGTTGTCCTGCAGGCGTTGCACACACTTACCTAGCGGCAGAAGCGCTTGAGAAAGGTGCAGCAGCGATGGGGTACGAAATCAAGGTTGAAACGAATGGTTCAATCGGTGTGAAAAACAGCCCAACCGCAGAAGAAATCGAACGTGCAGACGCAATCATTGTGGCATGTGACAAACAAGTCAACATGAACCGCTTTGCGGGCAAACGCGTGGTTAAAACTAACGTAAAGCCCCTATCCGCGATGCTCAAGGTCTGATTAACGAAGCGTTAAGCGCTCCAGAATACCAAGCAGAAGCAAGCAGCAATGCGCAAACTTCTGTTGCAAACAAGGCCTCTCAGGCTCGCTCTGACCTATACCGCTACTTGATGAACGGCGTATCACACATGATCCCATTCGTTGTAACGGGTGGTCTGTTGATTGCACTTGCTCTTGCAGTTGGTGGGCAGCCAAGTGAAGCCGGTATGGCAATTCCTGAAGGCAGCATGTGGAACCAAATCCTCAACGTAGGTGTGGTTGCCTTTACGCTGATGATTCCAATCCTAGCCGGTTACATTGCCTACGCGATTGCTGACCGCCCTGCTCTAGCTCCTGGTTTGATCGGTGGTTGGATTGCAAACAACGGTTCTTTCTACGGCGCAGACGCAGGTACAGGCTTTATCGGTGCCATCATCGCTGGTCTGCTTGTGGGTTACTTCGTGAAGTGGATTACGTCGATTAACTACCACAAATTCATTCAACCTTTGGTGCCAATCATGATTGCGCCAATCACAGGTTCGCTATTCATCGCTGGTCTTTTCATCTTCGTTATCGGCGCGCCAATCGCAAGCCTAATGGACGGTCTGACTGCGCTACTAACAAGCATAAGTACAGGTAACGTCGTTCTACTAGGCATCGTACTTGGTGGTATGGCTGGCTTCGATATGGGTGGTCCATTCAACAAGGTCGCGTTCCTATTCTCTGTAGGCATGATTGCGAGTGGTCAAACTCAATTTATGGGTGCGATGGCGTGTGCAATCCCTGTTGCACCTCTAGGCATGGCACTGGCAACGGCACTGGGTCGTAAGTTCGACCTGTTCGAAGAATCAGAAACCGAAGCGGGTAAAGCAGCAGGCGCAATGGGTCTAGTTGGTATCTCTGAAGGTGCGATTCCGTTCGCAGCGCAAGATCCAATGTCAGTGATTCCAGCAAACGTACTTGGCTCAATGGTAGCGGCAGTAATAGCGTTCTCATTCAGCATTACCAACAGTGTTGCTCACGGCGGTCCAGTTGTCGCTCTACTTGGCGCGATGAACCACCCAGTACTTGCTCTGATTTGTATGGCAGCTGGCGCAGTGGTTACCGCAGTAACGTGTGTAACTCTGAAGAAAGTTCGCAAAGCAAAAATGATGCAAGCAGCCGCTTAATCACCCCTACCCCCAATGGCTCCTATGGCTTGGGCAATGTCGCCCAAGCCATAATTTTCTCTCATGGTGACACTCTATGTCTGATTTAACGATATCCGATACACAAACGATTCAAACTCAAGCTGCGCATCCGATGTTTTTCCTGATGAACAACGTGATTCAAAACTACGCTTGGGGCAGTACTACTTCTGTTAACCAACTGTTTGGCATTGAAAACCCAACGGGCGAACCACAAGCAGAAGTATGGATGGGCGCGCATCCAAACGGTTGCTCATTGGTGATGGTAAACGGTGAAGAGACCAAACTGTCTTCACTGATTGCTCAAGACATGAATGCCTTTCTGAGTGAAGAAGTCACAAACCGTTTTGGTGAACTTCCATACCTGTTTAAAGTGCTTGCCGCTGAGAAAGCACTGTCGATTCAGGTTCACCCAAACAAACAGCAAGCAGAATTAGGCTTTGCACTGGAAGAAAAACAAGGCATTCCCCTAACCGCTGCAAACCGTAACTACAAAGATCCAAACCACAAGCCTGAATTGGTTTACGCGCTAACCGAATACCAAGCGATGAATGGCTTCCGCCCAACCAGTGAAATCATCAGCTTCTTCTCTGAGCTGGCAATTCCTGAGCTACAAGGCTTGGTGGATGATCTTATCGCAAACCAAACGCCAACGGGCTTAGCAACCTTCTTCTCAGGTCTACTGTCACTAGAAGGCGAACAGAAAGAGATGGCGTTGACGGTGCTATTGGCTCAAGCTCGCATCACAGACTTGCCTCTGTTCAACCTCATTCTTGAACTAGAGAAGCAATACCCTGGTGATATTGGTTTATTTGCACCACTGATGCTTAATGTGATTACTCTACAACCGGGTGATGCCATGTTCTTGGATGCAGAAACGCCACACGCTTACTTAAAAGGTACAGGTCTTGAGATCATGGCGAACTCAGACAACGTATTACGCGCAGGTCTGACACCAAAATACATGGACGTGAAAGAGCTCGTTGCGTGCACATGCTTCAATGAGAAGCCATTCGACAGCCTATTGCTTGCACCAAACGAAATCGAAGACATGTTGGAATACCCAATCCCAGTCGACGATTTCAAATTCGCCATCGTTAAGCAAGCTCACCAGCGTACTCTAGAAGTTCAAACCGCTGAGATCCTTATGCCTCTGGACACCAAACTTGTGCTAACTCACGCAAACGGCGAAACATGCGTAATTGAAAAAGGACAATCTGTTTTCATTCCGGCTTACGCAAAACAGGTTACTTTGGATTGTGAAGGTCGTGTCGCACGCGCTTACAGTTAATCGTTATTATTAATAGTACGCCACTACAACCAACGCCTCGCCACTCGCGGGGCGTTTTGCTTTTAACCTTAGTCTTTTTAACCCTAGTAAAGCAATGGTTAATTGAGCACTATAGTCTTGATCCAAAACAGAAAAATTTCCCTACAAAGCCAAGAAACTGTGTAAGACTTATTGAGTAGCCCTGTTGATAAAGGTGGCAAGGTGACTCATAGAAACGCTCGCTCTCTTCATGCCATTATCGGCGCACTCGTCGGTGATGCAGCATCTCTCGGATTTCATTGGCTTTACGATCAAGAGCTCATCAGGCAGTTTGGTTCTCCGCATCCGGAATTTCATCAACCTAACCGAACTGAATACCATGACAAAGGTTATTTTGCCCACGGTAGCAAGCAAGTCTGTGACCTCACCCACTATGGCGCACAGCTTGTTGCCATGTTAGACGCTCTAGTTCAAACCGGACACTACGACGAGGCACGTTACATTCGCTCCTTTCGAGAATGGTTTGATTTTGGTGGTAAATGGCAGGGCTATACAGACAAACCGACTAAACAAACACTGCTTAACATTCATGAGTTGGAAGCCGAAGAGCTGCGTGTGACCCTATGTGGGGCTGACGACACACAAAACCCTGCATTATCTAAGATTCCGCCGTTGGTGGCTTTTCATTCCGATGATGACAAACTCGCTAAACTGGTCGATTCTGCGGTGCGGGCTACCAACAACAACGACACCGCGGTGATGTATGCACAAGCTATCGCAGTGATGATTCAACTCGCTCTACAAGGCGTAGCCCCAAAAGCATGTGTAATGGCGGCTCAGACGATATCTTCGACTATCGCGAACGACATCAAAAGAGCAGAAACCATGAGCGGAAGAAGTGCCACCAGCGTTGCGGAGTCCGTTGGGATGCATTGCGGTTTAGACGCTTCATTTGTGGTGATTTGTCATTTGTTGATGAACTCAGAAAGTTACGAAACCACCATGCGTGAGAACATATACTGTGGCGGCGATTCAAGTGGTCGAGCCATTCCACTCGATGCCATTCTTGGGGCAAGTTATTACGACACGCCAATGTCGATTCCAAATCACTGGATGGATAGAACCGCACTACCTCGCCGTTTACTGCAGTGTTTATAAAAGAAGGGGATGTTGCGGGTTCAGGGCAAAAAAAAGAGGCCAATGAGAGCCTCTTGCTATGCGTTACTCGGCGGGTACTGCCACTGAGCGGAACTTGAAAAGCTTCTTAGGTGCTTTGGTTAACAAAATGCCAAACATAAGAGGTAGCATTAAGATAATCGACTGCTCTGAAAGCATTTCTCCATTAATAAACGCGGATAGGAATAACGCGACCAAAGGGAAAATCAGAAAACAAATCGAAGCTTGAAACGGTGTCGAAACCTGACCAAGTTTAAAGTAAGCCACAATACCGCCAACACTTGCCACAAAGCCAAGATAAACGACCGCTAGGACTGAGTCGTAAGTAAATGCCGCGACATCAACTTGCTCACATACTGCCGATAAAGCGAATAGTAGCAGAGACGCAATAAAACAAGGCACCGCATTATAGGTCAACACCTGAATGTCCTTGCAGTACTTTTGAACTAACACATACATTACCGCATGCATCGCCACCGCAAGCGCTAACGACAGCGTACCTAGTAAGTAATCTTCCCCACCCAGTTGCATCTCGTTGCCCAAAATCAGACAAAGACTTACCACTGCCGTCAACAAACCAAACACTTGATGACGCGCCAAACGCAGCCCCAAAAACAGGCCAGACATTAGCATCACCGCAACCGGCATGTTGGCAAAAATAATCGATGCAAGACCCGACGAGATGTATTGCTCTCCGTAAATCATCAGGGTGAACGGCATCGCAAAGTACAAAACAGCCACGATAAAAATCCAATGACGTTTACCCTTTGGGAACATCAAAGGTTGTTTGAATGCTTTTGCCATCACAAACAGCAAAGGTGCAGCAAGGAAAAAACGCATACCTGTGGCAAGAACAGGGGGAATAGAGTGCAATGCGACTTCCATTGCGAACCAAGTGGTTCCCCAGATCAAACACACAGACAAAAAGAGCAAAAATATAAAAGACTTTGAATTCATGACGACGACTTACTTAAATTATTTAATATTCACCGGCTTGTATCACCAGATTTACGTGTCACATTCTAAAGTCTTCCCTCGAGAAACATTTTGCTATTTGTAGGGTTCTTTACCTGCCAGCTAAAATAATTTTCCACAAAAAAAATTAAATGCGGAAATATTTTCTACAATATAAAGAAATGGCAATACCATTGTTTTGTTTAGGGTTTTTATCTCGTTTAAAATATGGGGTGGTAGCACGGCACGAAAGAGCAATTGAGCCAAAGATATACACTTTTTAGCGACCGTACTAGGGCGTGTTGATC
>NZ_JAHGAH010001099.1:0-680 GCF_030248475.1 Vibrio sp. D173a | reverse complement strand
CTTCAACGGCTTTCATTTGCGGTAGTGCGTCCATCAAATAGTATGCATCCATACCTAGAGCCTGTAGGCGTTTCTGACCATTTGAGTGTGATGGCCACAGCTCGTTTAGCTGCTTGTTCAGTTCACCCTTGCTTTCAACTAGAAGAGGGATATCACTGTAGAAAACGCCAGTTAAGTCTTCGTACTGCTTGTCACCACTGTTACTGCGAGAGTTCGAGAACAATGCAGGTTGCTTCGCATCTGGGTTAATCGCTACTTCGATGAAAGGCTTAATAAGCGTTAGCTCAGAGTTCTTCGCCACAATGTATACCGCATCCACGTCGCGACGACTGCGAGGCTCTGTCTCTAGCGGCAGGTTAATCAGATTGTCCATTTGCGCAATGCGTTGTTGGCTCTCTTGTAGGCCAAAAATCTGGTTAACGTTGCGTTGCAGCTGGCGCTTGTCAGAGAAGAATGACGTCGCAACCTCGTTGTTGCTGTATTTTGACCACTCTTCTTTGAAGGCTTCTTGTACGCGATCACCCAATCGGCCTTTCGGTGCCAAGATAAGCGGGTATTTGTAACCTTGCGTGAAGAGGTGCTTCGCGGCTTGCTCAACTTCCTGCTCTGGCGACAATGCTAGGTAGCAAAGTTTGGTATCCGGTTCTAACTGAGTTGGAATGTTCAGTGCCAACGCAGGA
>NZ_JAHGAH010001098.1:0-789 GCF_030248475.1 Vibrio sp. D173a | reverse complement strand
GCACGTTGATTGGAAAGACTTCACCAACGGTGCACCAGCTGCAATCACTGCGTTAATGATGCCACTCACATTCTCAATCGCGAATGGTATTGCGCTTGGCTTTATCACTTACACGGTATTAAAGCTGGCAACAGGCAAAACCAAAGATGTCTCTATCTCGATGTACTTCTTAGCGGCTATCTTCATCGCTAAATTGGTGTTCATTGGCTAATTTTTGGTTCATTAGTTAACCGCCATTGAGTCACGCACCTTGAACGCTTGGTTTAATAATCAAGCCAAGCGTTCCTATCAATTTTTAAGAAAGCTAACTGTACGAATTCAATCACTTCACATTGAGCGCTAGAACCTTCGTGCACCTTTTTTATGACCCTACGCAGTTTGTAGAAGTCATTGTTTGAACGTCATTCGCCTGTATACGAAAACGCAGGCAGAGGAATATCAAATGAAACTTCTGTATACCCTAAATGAAAGCCCCCCTCACGGGCTCACCCTCCTACTTGCTCTGCAACATATGCTGGCCTCTATTGGCGGTATCGTTGCAGTACCACTGATTGTTGGCGCATCCATTGGTTTGCCCAACACAGAAATTGTCTCGCTCATTAACGCGGCCTTGCTGGCATCAGGAATCGTCACGGTTGCCCAGTGTCTTGGTTTTGGCCCTATTGGTATTCGTTTACCCGTAGTGATGGGCTCCAGCTTCGCGTTTCTTGGTGTCGCTATCTCTATTGGTAATGAAGGTGGCGTGAGTGCAATTATGGGTTCAGCCCTGATCGGCTCCTTCGTGGTGAT
>NZ_JAHGAH010001097.1:0-783 GCF_030248475.1 Vibrio sp. D173a | reverse complement strand
ATCAGATAGCTGTTTTCTTGCGATCAGGGAATCATCGACCAATAGAATGTTGAGGGCTTTAAGACACTCACGCTCGATGTCGGTCAGCATAGGGATCTGAGCGTTCTCATATTCTGGATAGATCTTTGATAACAGCAGTTCGACGTCAAGCATCTGTACGCTGCGATCTTCAAAGCGAGTAATACCCGTTACAAAAACATTTTGTCCCACGCTAGCGGGTGGTGATTCAATGCTTCGCCAATCACACTCGATGATCTTATCGATCGAGCGAACTAAGAAGGCGACTACGGTTCTCAAGCAGTCTGTGACGATCAAAACACAGCTTTGATACTCTTCTGGAGAGATGGGACGAAAGCCCACTGCAGCCGACATATCGATGACAGGAACGGTAAGGTCGCGAATAGTGACGGTGCCGATTCCATGGTGATGAGAGTAGGGCAGTTGAGTCATTGGCTGAAAGGGAACGATCTCTCTGACTTTCAATGTGCCTATAGCAAAACTCTGAGTTAGAGATAGCTTAAACATGAGCATCCCCTGAGACTGGCTCGCCTTGCTGATCGTTTTCGCCATTGTTGTCTCCTGATTTCGTCATTGTTTTGTTATTTATAAAAATCAATGTAAAGGGAATTGGGCGGTGCGGCAAGGGACTGAATCAATTTTACCGTTCTTTTAGGCTATGCAGGGCTTAATGGAGTGAAGATTGCTCAGTCTTGAGTTAAAATCGGCGCATCGCAACACAATGAGAATGATCATGGCAAGAACCGCAGCAGCGCTTCACATCTT
>NZ_JAHGAH010001096.1:0-735 GCF_030248475.1 Vibrio sp. D173a | reverse complement strand
TGGTAGCGGTGCAGTATTCTTGGTGCTGGTTTGGGTATTTTCTCCTCAGATTGCACAGTGGTATCTCGGTGAGGCGACGGGCTTGATTGCGCTCTCTTCAACGGCGCTAAGTCTATTCTTCTTAGGTGTTCCATTAATGGGGCTAAACCTAGTGATTGCGAACTTATTCCAAGCGATTGCTAAGCCAAAACAGGCGACGTTGATATCATTGGGTCGTGGGTTTGTCTTCGTTGCGTTGGGTGTAATGCTGCTTCCATACTTGTTTCCAGAGAACGGAATTTGGGCAAGCATCGTCTTTGCAGAAGCGTTAACGGCATTAATGAGTATCACCATGCTCATGTCGTATCGACGTCGATACATGCAAATGCCAGAGCGCGCCGAGGCGTAATCAATACCACAAAAGAAAGAGCCACTCGTTAATTCGAATGGCTCTTTTAGTTTGTTTATCCGCTTATGCTCATCGCTTTGATGTTAATGGGATTTGGAACGGCTCCACCCATTGAGCATGAACATTCAGCAAGACTTATTTATATGCTTTGATCTCGCCTGATTTCACTCGTGTAACGAATGAGTGAAGTTCTTTCTTAACAACAGGCATCAAGAAGTAAAGACCAAGAATGTTGAAGATAGACATCGCGAAGATAGCAGCATCAGAGAAGTCGATTACCGCGCCGAACTGAATTGTCGCACCGATTACAACAAACACACAGAACATCACTTTGAAAATAACCTCCG
>NZ_JAHGAH010001095.1:0-1013 GCF_030248475.1 Vibrio sp. D173a | reverse complement strand
GCGTTAAACCTCTTTCTTGTAGGAAAGCCATCAGTTGCGGCTTGATGTCATTCACAAGAACTTCCTTTGAAGACCCTGACGACTTTGTCCGTGTTACTTTCTATAACAAATGCCGATGTCTTAGAAAACCTCTGTTTTAGACGTTTAAATTAAAAAGCGCCACTCCTAATTAAAGAGTGGCGCTTCGTTTATATCAGACTAAAAACGGATTAGTTAAACAGACCTTTTAGGAGTCCATCTACTGCTTCCTTGGTTTTCTCATCTTTGATCTTATCCGTGAGTTTCTCCACACCACGGTCGATCTCTTTCTGAGCTTTCTGTTTCAATACGTCGTCGAACACTAAGCTAAACTTAGGATCTGTCCAAGCACCTGTAACCTTAATTGGAATCGTCACATCTTTAAGGTCATCAATGCTCTTGCCCCCCTGACCTTCCAGTGAGCCTACAATAGAGGTGCGCACTAGGAAATCAACGGTCTCCTTGATGAAGTTAGCCTTACCTGAACCAGTTACACGCAGCAGAGGTGATTGCGCTGAAAGGTCGTTAGTTGATACCCAACCTTTGTCGACTTTTAGTGTCGCCTTCATCGCACTGAAATCGGTCTTTTGAACACCTGCGCTCTCGTCATACTTCTCGCCCTTGATCTTCGCATAGTTCTCACGAATCAGCTGTGCTACGTTGATGCCGTTCACGGCACCATCGGCGAAGTTGATAACAATAGTCCCCACTAGATTCTGCTTGATACCTGTTGGAGTTAGGCTCTTACCAGAAACATTCACGTCAATGTTACCAGTACCTTCGAGCATATCGTTATCCGCAACATCCACCAGCAATGGTTGAACCTTAACGCCCTTAATTGCTTTCTTAGCCGTGTATGATGCCGGTGACTTACGAGCATCCAGAGTCGCTGTCGCAGAAATAGAGCCTTCATAAAGGTTAGACGTGAATGACTCTAGTTTTGCGACGCCACGGTTAACCGAGAATGCCGCTTTTACATTCTGCATATGAGCGTT
>NZ_JAHGAH010001094.1:0-273 GCF_030248475.1 Vibrio sp. D173a | reverse complement strand
TGTCCGCCTGAAATCATCTCGATAATTGGGGGATTTTGAGTAGATTTGTAGCGATTATGCTGTAAATCCTTAAATCCTTCATTTCCCAGAATTATCAATTGAGGACATTCTATCGCCTCATTTATCGCATCGGCGTGCGCCTGAGACATCCTATAAACAGAATCACACTTCAATTTTGGGTCGCTGCGCCACTGCCAAACGCCCTTACATTGGTCAATTCCCCTAATAACTACAGGGGCGACCAAGTTTGGTGCAATTTGATTAGCATGAGAT
>NZ_JAHGAH010001093.1:0-1037 GCF_030248475.1 Vibrio sp. D173a | reverse complement strand
CCTCAAAAGGTCTACGCTCGGTTGATGTGCGTATTCTGGCCTCGAACTCCTCAGATATTGAGAAAGCCTTAATAGAAGGGGACTTCAATGAGGAGCTTTATCACTACATCAATGTCCTGCGGATTCATGTACCGAGCCTAAAAGAGCGTGTTAGTGATATCTCTATTCTGGCGAATCACTTTCTTCATGATTATTCGAAGGAGTTTAATGCGCAGGCTAAGAGCTTCTCTGAGGCGGCGACTAGTGCATTATCGCGTTACCATTGGCCCGGTAATGTGCGTGAGCTGATGAACCAAATCAAGCGAGTCGTTCTGATGTCCGATAGCATTATTATTGATGAAGAGCATCTTGATCTGCCAAAGCAACAAGATGAGAAACGCAGCCTGAAAAGCATTCGTGAGCGTTCAGAGCGTGATGCGTTGATCGTGGTATTGGAGTCACATGCCGGGCAGGTTTCTTTGGCAGCGAAGGAGCTTGGGGTTTCACGGGCAACCATGTATCGTCTGCTCAATAAACACAGTTTGATATCCGAAGGTTTAATTTAAACAACCGGTTATGCTCAAAAGCCACGTATTACGTGGCTTTTTTTGTTTGGTTACGGTGGTTTTTTATTTTAGGAAACGACTAAGGCCAGAGATAAGCTCTATAAATTTATATAATCATAGTGAATATCTTATGCTTCATCTTATATGCAACTAATATTTTAGGTGAATACTTTGTTTTCAGAATGTTAATAGATTAGTGGTTGAATAATGTTCTCATTTGGATAGAATTTAACCGTGAAGGCAATGGTTTGGCATCAAACTCATCAGCATTCAAATCACATCTTCTATTGGATTAATTACTTAGCTTGGAGGCGCAAATGAAACATTTCGATTTTATTCAGCACATTTGCGCGTCGTTTGATCTTAGCACTGACATGGTGGCTGCTATGCCACGACTATCAGTGATGGCCGATCGCAACACCCAAGATAAATCTAACTAATTAATCCGTATCCATACTTGGCTGCGGAAAAATAGCAGCTAAGACATCTCTA
>NZ_JAHGAH010001092.1:0-680 GCF_030248475.1 Vibrio sp. D173a | reverse complement strand
CTCTCAACTCAGATTCAAATAAAAAGGAGCCACTTATAAAGCGGCTCCTTTGCTTTGACTTGCTGTTTTATCTAGCCGCGGCTCACACGGTCTTTTACAGCTTGTTTGATTTGCTGACGTTGCTCTTGAGAAAGCGATTGAACTTTTTGTTTTAGCTCTGCTTTTTGCTCCGCTGTTAGGTTTGGTTTCGCCGGAATCCAATCATTGATTGCGTCTGATATAGCAGCCTTTGCTGCGCTACGAAGTTCTTCTACTGTTTTTCTTTCACCGGTCAGCAAGTAGTAACCTAATGAGTTGCCTTGAAGGTCCATTTCAATGTTAGCGATTTTAAGCATGGTTAGCTTGTTGTCTTGAGACCACTCTTTAGTCATCTCTTTAGTTACGCTCCAAGCTTTAATACGCATATCTTCGTTAATTGCACCTGCGCCTTCATTTGCAACGAAAGCTAGAGCTAGGAACTTCTGTTCTTCTTTGGTTAGGTGTGTCATTGCTTCTTTGTAGGCATTAACCGTCTTAACTGAAACAGTGCTGCGACCTTCGTCTCCAGAGATAATTACACCTGTAGGGGTATCAGTAATTGTTACTTCACTAGCACCCAAAGTAATAACTAGTTTGTTATCGTCAACCATTTCGAATTCGAAACCAATACCGTAATCAGGGTCTGCGATAATTGGATGGTC
>NZ_JAHGAH010001091.1:0-720 GCF_030248475.1 Vibrio sp. D173a | reverse complement strand
GTAATCGCTAACCTTCACTTTCGCTCGTTTTGGGGCTTTTATCACAAAAAAAGGCTTGCTATAGTCAGCACCAGTTAAACAAAACAAGACCATTCGAGGCACGGAGCTTCCTCAATAATCTCATGAAGAGAAGGATTGGTACCGACACTGTATCGGCAAAACTAAGAGGGTCCAACAATGGAATTTAATATGGTTGAAATTTTAGGTTACGCAGCATCTATTATGGTTGCGATTTCATTAACTATGAAAGACATCGTTCGCTTACGTGTTCTTAACTTTATTGGTTGTGCTCTCTTCACTGCTTACGGTGTAATGATTGACGCATGGCCTGTAGTAGCGACCAATGGTTTCATCGCAATCGTAAACGTTTATTTCCTTGCTAAAATGCAAAAGGAAAAAAAAACGGAAGCCTTAAAAGCTGCTAAACCCTAGCACAGTGTTTAACGTGAGACAAACACTCTGAGTCAGAACTCATGTAATACTGAGTATTGTTTCTCCCCGCTTCCTTAGCTTGATAAAGCGCAGCATCCGCTTTCTCTATGATATTTTCTACCCCTTCCTCTAACGGTGCATGGCAACATCCAGCACTGATGGTGATCTCTCTACACAAGCCTTGAACCTTAGCGACATCAATCCTTATCGCCTCTGCTAATGCCATGAGTTGTGATTCATTACAGTCGAAAGTTACCACAACAAACTCTTCACCACCGTAGCGTGCAA
>NZ_JAHGAH010001090.1:0-755 GCF_030248475.1 Vibrio sp. D173a | reverse complement strand
GTCTTTTATTGGCATTTATCAGCTTTTCGAGCTTCTATTTATTCTATTGATTTATGATTTTGAGCTCGATCACTCCATACGTTTTTCGTCATCAAAATTTAAGATTTGAATCACGCAATTGAGTTATTGTAGTACAAATAATTTCCATCACTATTTATAGTCGAGACAACAAAAAAACAAATAAAAGGTCTCTAGGATGGAACTCAATACACTGATAGTAGGTATCTACTTCCTATTCTTAATTGCAATAGGGTGGATGTTTAGAACATTTACCAGCACAACCAGCGACTACTTCCGAGGCGGCGGTAGCATGCTTTGGTGGATGGTTGGTGCAACAGCATTTATGACACAATTTAGTGCCTGGACATTCACTGGGGCGGCCGGTAAGGCATTTACTGATGGCTTTGCCGTTGCGATTATCTTTATCGCGAATGCGTTCGGTTATCTAATGAACTACCTATACTTTGCTCCGAAATTCAGACAGTTACGTGTAGTGACAGTTATCGAAGCAATTCGTATGCGTTTTGGTAAAGTTAACGAGCAGGTCTTTACTTGGTCTGGCATGCCAAACAGCGTTATCTCAGCGGGTATCTGGCTTAACGGTCTGGCTATTATTGCCTCTGGTATCTTTGGCTTCGATATGACGACAACCATCATTCTGACTGGTCTTGTGGTTCTGGTCATGTCAGTAACAGGTGGCTCTTGGGCGGTTATCGCTTCTGACTTCATGCAGATGGTTATCATCATGGCGGTAA
>NZ_JAHGAH010000109.1:0-11079 GCF_030248475.1 Vibrio sp. D173a | reverse complement strand
AGACCTGCAGGCAATAGTCAGAAGACTATTCAATATATGGTGCGGAAAGAGAGACTTGAACTCTCACACCTTGCGGCGCCAGAACCTAAATCTGGTGCGTCTACCAATTCCGCCATTTCCGCATATATTGTTTAGAGCATTTCAAGATGGTGCGGAAGGAGAGACTTGAACTCTCACACCTTGCGGCGCCAGAACCTAAATCTGGTGCGTCTACCAATTCCGCCACTTCCGCATCTTGAACTCTATAAGCTATCAGTTATCAGTTAATTGGTAAAAACTAATAACTAAATCTTGTCTTTCAAAAGAAAGAATGGTGGCTACGACGGGATTCGAACCTGTGACCCCATCATTATGAGTGATGTGCTCTAACCAGCTGAGCTACGTAGCCATCTTTTTGAGCGAGACAATATAAACCTTCACGCTCTAAGTGACAACCCTTTTTATCAAAGGAATCTCACTTTAAATAATGGCAGGTCTACCTGGATTCGAACCAGGGAATGGCGGCATCAAAAGCCGCTGCCTTACCGCTTGGCGATAGACCTGCAGGCAGTAGTCGTAAAACTACTTAAAACATGGTGCGGAAGGAGAGACTTGAACTCTCACACCTTGCGGCGCCAGAACCTAAATCTGGTGCGTCTACCAATTCCGCCACTTCCGCATCTATTCCTAATTGCTCTTAAAAAAAGAACCTTTAGGAATGGTGGCTACGACGGGATTCGAACCTGTGACCCCATCATTATGAGTGATGTGCTCTAACCAGCTGAGCTACGTAGCCAAAACCATGTTTTCTTGTTCTCTTCGCTAAGTTGCCTTGTTGTCGGGAACGGCGCGCATTATGCGAAGTTGAGTGAGATCCGTCAACAGTTTTTTTCAATAAATCCTGCAAAATCCATCGTTCGCTTCCTTTTTAAACAAAGAGGCGCGTTTATGATCTAAAACTGGAAATAAAATGGCTTGCAGTAAGGGACTTAATTTCTTGTCTTTTCTGAAAGGTATAAAAAAAGCCAGCACTATGGCTGGCTTTTTATGTAAATGAAGTGTTTAGAATTCATTCACTTAATTATACGTTGAAGCGGAAGTGTACAACATCACCATCTTTAACGATGTATTCTTTACCTTCTAGACGCCATTTACCTGCGTCTTTCGCGCCGCTTTCACCGTTGAATTGGATGAAATCGTCGTAACCAACAACTTCAGCACGGATGAAGCCTTTTTCGAAGTCTGTGTGGATCTTCGCTGCCGCTTTTGGTGCCGTTGCGCCAACAGGGATAGTCCATGCACGAACTTCTTTCACGCCAGCTGTAAAGTAAGTTTGTAGGTTCAATAGTTCGTAACCTGCGCGGATAACGCGGTTTAGACCTGGTTCTTCGATACCTAGGTCTGCTAGGAACTCTTCACGCTCGTCATCTTCTAGTTCAGCCATTTCTGATTCAATAGCTGCACATACAGGAACAACAACGTTGTTTTCTTTCGCTGCAAACTCACGTACTGCGTCTAGGTATGCGTTGTCTTCAAAACCATCTTCGTTCACGTTAGCGATGTACATTGTTGGTTTTAGCGTCAGGAAGTTTAGGTAGCCAATTGCTGCTAGCTCTTCTTTTGCAAGATCAACAGTACGCGCCATGCCACCTTCTGTTAGTACAGGAAGCAGTTTTTCTAGAACGGTTAGTTCGAATTTCGCGTCTTTGTCACCGCCTTTTGCTTTCTTAGCGTTACGCTGGATAGCGCGCTCACAAGAATCAAGGTCAGCCATCGCTAGCTCAAGGTTGATAACTTCAATATCTTCGATTGGAGATACTTTACCTGCAACGTGAACGATGTTGTCGTTTTCGAAACAACGCACAACGTGGCCGATTGCGTCAGTTTCACGGATGTTCGCTAGGAATTTGTTACCTAGACCTTCACCACGAGATGCACCTGCAACTAGACCAGCGATGTCTACGAATTCCATTGTGGTAGGCAGAACTTTCTGTGGGTTAACGATCTTTGCTAGAGCATCTAGACGTAGATCTGGCACAGGAACCACACCAGTGTTTGGTTCAATGGTACAGAACGGGAAGTTTGCTGCTTCAATACCCGCTTTAGTTAGTGCGTTGAACAGAGTTGATTTACCAACGTTAGGTAGACCAACGATGCCACATTTAAAACCCATGATAGTAACCTTATTCAGCTTTGAACGTGTGGAGGCGATTTTGTGCTTTTGATAGGCCATCCTTAATTAGGATGTCTAGACAGCGCACTGATTCGTCAGCTGCGGCGTCTAGTAGCTCTTGCTCTTTCGCTGGAGCTTTGCCTAGTACAAAACCCGCCACTTTATCTTTGTGTCCCGGATGGCCAATGCCGATACGAAGACGATAAAAATCTTTGTTATTGCCCAGTTTGCTAATGGTGTCACGCAGACCATTGTGGCCACCGTGACCGCCACCTTTCTTAAACTTAGCGACACCTGGCGGTAAGTCTAGCTCGTCGTGAGCAACCATGATCTCTTCTGGCTTAATTTGGTAAAACTTCGCAAGTGCTGCGATCGCTTTGCCAGATAGGTTCATGAAGGTGGTTGGGATTAGCAAACGGAGATCCTGGCCATTGACCATAATGCGTCCTGTTAGGCCAAAGAACTTTGGTTCGTTCTTCAGGGTAACGTTGTGAACGCGTGCTAGTTCTTCTACAACCCAAGCGCCCGCATTGTGGCGAGTTTTGGCGTATTCTGGTCCCGGATTAGCAAGACCAACAAGAAGTTTGATTGGTTGAGTCAAGGTTAGGATCTCTCTGGAATCTCAAAAAGCGCAGTATGATAGCACAGAATTCTCGCAGTGGGCGACCAAGGGATTTTCTGCCTATCGATACAAATAAAAAAACACCCCATAGAGGGGTGCTTTTGAAATCAGTCTAACTGAAATGTTCGGGTTAGTTGAACATTGCAGAGATTGACTCTTCGTTGCTGATACGACGAATCGCTTCAGCTAGCATGCGAGAAAGGCTTAGTGTGGTTACTTTGCCAGTTGCAGCCATCTCTTTAGATAGAGAGATAGAGTCAGTTACGATAACTTGGTCAAGAACAGAGTTCTTAATGTTGTCCGCAGCGTTACCAGAGAATACAGCATGAGTTGCGTAAGCGAATACACGCTTAGCACCGCGCTCTTTTAGTGCTTCAGCTGCTTTACATAGTGTGCCACCGGTATCGATCATGTCATCAACGATCACACAGTCACGACCTTCAACGTCACCGATTAGGTTCATTACTTCAGAAACGTTTGCACGTGGACGACGCTTATCAACGATAGCAATGTCGATATCGCCTAGTGCTTTTGCAGTCGCACGAGCGCGAACAACGCCACCTAGGTCAGGAGAAACCACTACAGGGTTTTCTAGACCACGAGATTGCATGTCTTCTAGAAGTACTGGCGTACCGAAGATGTTATCAACTGGTACATCGAAGAAGCCTTGGATTTGCTCTGCGTGTAGGTCGATAGTCAGAACGCGGTCTACGCCAACGTTAGATAGGAAATCAGCAACAACTTTTGCAGTGATTGGCACACGCGCAGAACGTACACGGCGGTCTTGGCGAGCGTAGCCGAAGTAAGGAATTACTGCAGTGATACGACCTGCTGAAGCACGGCGCATTGCATCAATCATAACAACCAATTCCATTAGGTTGTCGTTAGTCGGTGCACAAGTGGATTGAATGATGAAAACATCACTACCACGAACGTTCTCGTTGATTTGAACTGCAACTTCGCCATCAGAAAAGCGAGAAACAGATGCATCACCAAGAGAGATGTAAAGACGATCAGCAATACGTTGGGCTAGTTCAGGTGTTGCGTTACCAGCAAATAGCTTCATATCAGGCACGGTGGAAACCTCGGGTTTGCGTCCAGTTTAAATAGGTCGGTGTGAGGCTGATTGGTATTCAGCCAAAGTCTCTTTTAGTGGCGAAATATTTCGCCCTTGAGCGACAAATGCCGAGACTTTATCAGAGAGTTGTGCAAGGATAGTTTCTGCTTCGGATTTGCTCGAAAATTCAGCAAAAACGCAAGATCCTGTCCCCGTCAATCTTGACGGCGCGTATTGTAGCAGCCATGAAAGTTGCTTATCAACCTCTGGGTAGAGCATTCGTACAATTTTTTCGCAATCGTTTACGCTTGGTGTGTTTAAAAGCGTTTCTAAATCGCGTTTTGGCGTATTTCGGGTCAAATCTGGATGTCCGAATATGTCGGCAGTTGCAATGGAAACGTTCGGGCGTACCACTAAATACCATTTCTCATCTGGATGAGCGGGAGAAAGTTTCTCGCCAACACCTTCAGCAAATGCGGAAAAACCACGCACAAATACTGGCACATCCGCACCAAGTGCAAGGCCAATTTCGGCTAACTCGTCATCACTCAGATTGGTTTGCCATAGGTAATTAAGCGCAACCAACGCCGTTGCTGCATTGGAAGAACCGCCGCCAATTCCGCCGCCCATCGGTAGGATCTTATGTAGATCGATATGTGCACCGTATGAGCAGTTCGCGAAACGTTGAAGTGCAGTTGCTGCTTTCCAGATCAAGTTGTCTTTTAGAGGAACACCTTCGATCTCTGGCGAAATCGTGATCTCACCAGAATCGTTTGCTTGAATGGTTAGCTCATCGCCGTGATCGACGAATTGGAATAAGGTCTGTAACTCGTGATAGCCGTTTTCTGTTCGGCCATTAATATAAAGAAAGAGATTCAATTTCGCTGGTGATGGCCAGCGGGTTGAAAGATCGATCATTGGGTGATGTTCCATTTTGTGATCACTAAATTAATTTTTACGTCAGATGTGCTCAGTCTTAACTTGTTCGGCAGCGGCAAGGTCTGCTCATGCCATTCAATGTCACCGTAACGCTGATAAGCGATGTTCCAATCATTCAAGCCAATCTGTTTATCCAGTGCTTGGAGGGTATTGGTCGGTGATAGTTGGAAAGAGTCGGCATCTGTAGGTAAGCCAAGTAGCCAATCAGGTAAATGGTCAACTGGCATCATTAAGCCGGTTAATCTGTAAATCAGTTGGTTAGCATCACGTGCGGAGAGGACTTGGTCGTCGTAAGTTTCGACCGTCGCACCTTGTGGGGTAATGGTGAGCTTTAATGCAGTTTGACCAAGTAGAGTCGTTAAACGCAATTGACTTAGAGCGGAAGAGTGCTTCCAGAAAAAATTCAGGCTTTGTCTTTGATCAGGGCCAATATAGCCAAGTTTGCCTGTAGCTTGAAAGTTATCAATGGTTTCCAGTCGCTGTTCATGCGCTTGCCACTCTACGCTGGTGACACTTTCAGGAACAGAACTACAACCCGCGAGTACTATGCTCGATAAGAGCAAGATGAGAAAGGAGCGTAAGGTCATGTTTGATGGCTTATTAATCAGTTTCATCGGTAATCGCTCACAACTATAGCATTGAAAAGCCGAGCGAAGGAAAACAAATCCGGCTTACCCTTTCAATAAATGCGTGCTTACAGTAAAATTCTGAACCTATTTTATAACCGATCTCAGAGATAACACGTTAGATGTCCTTGCTTGCTATTGGAATCAATCACAATACAGCGTCTGTTGACTTGCGAGAGAAAGTGGCGTTCGGACCCGATAAATTGGGCCCAGCACTTGAGCAACTCAGAGAGCACGAAGCTGTCAATGGCAGTGTGATTGTTTCTACCTGTAACCGTACCGAAGTGTACTGCGACGTGAAGCAAGGAGCGCGAAATAAGCTTATCGACTGGCTAGCCCAGTTCCATCAAGTTAATCAAGAAGACTTGATGCCGAGCCTTTATGTCCATGAAGAGCAAGCGGCGATTAAGCACTTGATGCGTGTTTCTTGCGGCCTTGATTCACTGGTACTTGGTGAGCCTCAGATTTTGGGTCAGGTAAAACAAGCGTTTTCTGATTCCCGAGATCATCAGGCGGTGGATACGTCGATTGATAAGTTGTTCCAAAAGACTTTTTCAGTTGCAAAACGTGTTCGAACAGAAACTGATATTGGTGGTAACGCGGTGTCGGTGGCTTATGCTGCCTGTACATTGGCGAAACACATCTTTGAATCACTGTCTGACTCAACGGTATTGTTGGTTGGTGCGGGTGAAACCATCGAACTGGTGGCGAAACACTTAGCGTCTAACGGCTGTACTAAGATGATTGTTGCTAACCGAACGCGAGAGCGTGCTCTTGGTTTGGGTGAGCAATTTGGCGCAGAAGTGATCAGCTTGAATGAAATTCCTGACCATTTATCAAGGGCAGACATCGTCATCAGCTCAACGGCGAGTCCATTACCTATTATTGGTAAGGGCATGGTAGAGACTGCGTTGAAGAAACGTCGTCATCAGCCAATGCTTTTGGTGGATATTGCGGTCCCACGCGATGTGGAAGCGCAGGTGGGTGAATTGAGTGATGCTTACTTGTACTCGGTGGATGACTTACAATCGATCATCGATAGCAACATCGAACAACGTAAAGTAGAAGCGATTCAAGCAGAAGCGATCGTCAGCGAAGAAAGCGCGGCATTTATGACGTGGCTGCGTTCACTCCAAGCTGTGGACAGTATTCGTGACTATCGCAAATCGGCTAACGAAATTCGTGAAGACTTACTAAGTAAGAGCCTACAATCATTGGCAACCGGTGCAGACCCAGAAAAAGTGCTGCGCGAGCTTAGTAATAAACTCACCAACAAACTGATTCACGCCCCAACTCGTGCGCTGCAAAGTGCGGCAGAGCAGGGCGAACCAGCAAAATTAACGGTTATCCGCCAGACCCTTGGTTTGGATGATCTGTAACTCACGCTTTTTATTAAGAAAACGACACTATGAAAGCCTCTATTCTGACTAAGCTAGAAACGCTAGTAGAACGTTACGAAGAAGTTCAACATCTTCTTGGTGATCCTGATGTAATTGGAAATCAGGATAAATTCCGCGCTCTATCAAAAGAGTACTCTCAGCTAGAAGAAGTTACTAAGTGCTTCCAAGCGTATCAACAAGCGCAAGACGATCTTGCGGCTGCTGAAGATATGGCGAACGAAGACGACGAAGAAATGCGTGAAATGGCGCAGGAAGAAATCAAAGAAGCAAAAGAAGCGATCGAGCGTCTGACTGATGAGCTACAAATTCTTCTTCTTCCGAAAGATCCAAACGATGACCGTAACTGTTTCCTAGAAATCCGTGCAGGTGCGGGTGGTGATGAAGCAGGTATCTTCGCTGGTGACCTGTTCCGTATGTACAGTAAATACGCAGAAAAGCGTGGCTGGCGTATCGAAGTTATGTCTTCAAACGAAGCAGAACACGGCGGCTACAAAGAGATGATCGCGAAAGTGAGCGGCGACGGTGCATACGGCGTGCTGAAGTTTGAGTCTGGCGGTCACCGTGTACAACGTGTACCAGCGACAGAATCTCAAGGTCGTGTTCATACTTCTGCGTGTACCGTAGCGGTTATGGCGGAAATCCCAGAAGCGGATCTGCCAGAAATCAAAGCAGCAGACCTAAAAATCGATACATTCCGTGCATCTGGCGCGGGTGGTCAGCACGTTAACACCACGGACTCGGCAATCCGTATTACCCACTTACCAACTGGTACGGTAGTAGAGTGTCAGGACGAGCGTTCACAGCATAAGAACAAAGCGAAAGCGATGGCAGTACTTGCTGCGCGTATCGTTCAAGCGGAAGAAGAGCGTCGTGCGGCAGAAGTGTCTGACACACGTCGTAACCTACTAGGTTCTGGTGACCGTAGTGACCGTATCCGTACTTACAACTACCCACAAGGCCGTGTTTCTGACCACCGTATTAACCTAACCATCTACCGTTTGAATGAAGTGATGGAAGGTGACCTACAAAGCTTGATCGACCCAGTTGTTCAAGAGCACCAAGCAGACCAACTAGCGGCGCTAGCTGAGAACGGCTAATCGAATGAGCCAAGTTCAATCTATTGAGCAAGCACTCAAAAGTGCGACGGCAATTCTGACAGAAGGCGGCAAAGAGTCGCCTTCTCTCGATGCAGCTGTCCTTCTTTGCCATGTCCTTGGCAAACCACGAACCTACCTACTGACCTGGCCAGAAAAAGCATTAGAAGCAGAGCAACAAGCTCAGTTCGATGACCTTTTAGCGCGACGTATTGCTGGTGAGCCTGTAGCTTACATCATCGGTGAGCGTGAGTTTTGGTCGCTGCCACTGAAAGTCTCTCCATCCACGCTGATCCCAAGACCAGACACTGAACGTTTGGTTGAAGTCGCATTGGATAAAACTTACGAGCAGACTGGACCAATTCTTGACTTGGGTACTGGCACAGGGGCGATTGCGTTAGCGCTCGCGTCTGAGATGCCGAAACGCCAAGTGATGGGCGTTGACTTAAAGCAAGAAGCAAAAGAGCTTGCCGAGTACAACGCGTCGCAGTTAAACATCAAAAATGTGACGTTTGATCAAGGTAGCTGGTTCGAACCTATTGTCAGCGGAACAAAGTTTGCTTTAATTGTCTCCAACCCACCGTATATCGACGAACAAGATCCGCATCTCTCTCAAGGTGATGTGCGATTTGAGCCAAAATCTGCGCTGGTCGCTGATGAAAATGGTTTGGCAGATATTCGCCATATCTCTGATCTTGCACGTCAATATCTGGAAGAGGGTGGGTGGCTCGCATTTGAACATGGTTATGATCAAGGCGACGCCGTTCGTGAGATCATGACGAACTTTGGTTATGAGCAAGTAGTCACGGAAAAAGACTATGGTGATAATGACCGAGTGACGCTCGGTTGTTACAAGCCTCAATAATAACGAGCAAGTCAGCAGTAACTTATAAAAGAGAAAGAAAATGTACGTAGCTCTAAAACACATTCACTTAGTAACGATCGCATTGAGCGCGACGCTACTATCGATCCGATTCGCGTTGTTGATGATGGACTCTCCAAAACGCAACAATCGCTTCTTGAAAGTTTTCCCACACATTGTTGATACGGCGCTATTGCTGTCAGGTATCGGCCTAATCATGGTGACTGGTTTCATTCCGTTTACGGATGCTGCACCTTGGCTAACCAACAAGATTACATGTGTGCTTGCGTACATCGCTCTTGGTTTCTTTGCTTTGAAAATGGCGAAAAACAAGCTGCTGAGAATTTTTGCCTTCTTTGGCGCTCTAGGCTGGTTAGTGATGGCCGCTAATATTGCCGTATCTAAAAATCCAAACCTATTTGGGTAATCTCAATGCTTGAGTTTTTTGACGAAGATTTTGACAACATGGCGTTGGTGGAAGGCGCGTTAGAACTGAACCATTCCATCAACCCAGACACTAATGTGCATTGGGCAAAACTTGAACTAGAACGTCTCTACGAAGAGGCCGAAGTGATTCTGGTTCATGAGACGGACGAAGAGCAGCGTTTTGACTCTTTCTTGCGCCTATTCTTTTACGAATGGGGCTTTAAAGGCGATGAACAAGAATACTTTATCTCTGACAACAGCTTTATCGACAAGGTGTTGGAGCGTAAAAAAGGCATTCCGGTAAGCCTTGGTGCCATCTTGCTTTACTTGGGCAACCGTCTTGGCTTCCCGATGAAAGGGGTGACATTCCCGACTCAGTTTTTGATCAAAGTGGATTGGATGCACAAAACACCAGACTACATTAACCCGTTTAACGGTGAGTATGTTGGTGAGAAAATCCTTCAAGCTTGGTTGATTGGTCAAGAAGGCCCATTGGCAACATTGAAGCCTGAACACTTTGAAGAAGCGGACAACCCGACAGTGATTGGTCGTTGGCTCGCGTTAATTAAAAGCGCGATGCTACGTGAAGAGCGTTACACACTGGCACTGCGATGCACCAATCTCGCACTGACTTTCGTACCGGATGACCCATACGAGATTCGTGACCGTGGTTTCATCTTCCAGCAGTTAGAGTGTCATCAGGTGGCGGTTTCAGATTTTCAGTACTTTATTGACCAATGCCCAGACGATCCGGCATCAGAACTACTAAAATCACAAGTTAACGCCATGAGCGAAAAGCACGTTACGCTTCACTAATTTTATCGGCATGCAGAAACCGGCGTGCCGAAGACAGACAAAAGAGAATCAAAATGGAACAGAAAATCGTTAATATTGGCGACATTCAGGTTGCTAACGACAAGCCCTTCACCCTATTTGCAGGTATGAACGTTCTTGAGTCTCGTGATCTTGCTATGCAGATCTGTGAGCACTACGTAAAAGTGACGGACAAGCTTGGCATCCCTTACGTATTCAAGGCGTCGTTCGACAAAGCAAACCGCAGTTCTGTTCACTCATACCGTGGCCCTGGCCTGGAAGAAGGCATGAAAATCTTCCAAGAGCTGAAGGATACATTCGGCGTGAAGATCATCACTGACGTTCACACTGAAGCACAAGCTCAACCAGTCGCTGACGTCGTTGACGTTATCCAGCTTCCTGCATTCCTAGCTCGTCAAACTGACCTTGTAGAAGCGATGGCGAAAACAGGTGCGGTTATCAACGTGAAGAAACCTCAGTTCATGAGCCCTGGCCAAGTAGGTAACATCGTTGAGAAGTTTGCAGAGTGTGGTAACGAAAACATCATCCTTTGTGAGCGCGGCTCTTGTATGGGTTACGACAACCTAGTTGTAGACATGCTTGGCTTTGGTGTGATGAAAAACGCATCGAAAGGCAGCCCAATCATCTTTGACGTAACGCACTCACTACAAATGCGTGACCCATCAGGCGCGGCATCTGGCGGTCGTCGTGAGCAGACTGTTGAGCTTGCAAAAGCTGGCTTAGCAACAGGTATTGCAGGTCTGTTTATTGAAGCGCACCCGAACCCAGATCAAGCACGTTGTGATGGCCCATCTGCACTGCCTCTAGACAAACTAGAACCGTTCCTAGCGCAAATGAAATCGCTAGACGATCTAATCAAGAGCTTTGCAGACATCGATATCAAATAATCGGTTATTGTGAATGTCTGAATGAAATGGTCAGCCTATGTGCTGGCCATTTTTGTATAGACACATCGACTCTGTCTCACTATCCTTTTCTCGCTTCTCGCTTCTCGCTTCTCGCTTCTCGCTTCTCGCTTCTCGCTTCTCGCTTCTCGCTTCTCGCTTCTCGCTTCTCGCTTCTCGCTT
>NZ_JAHGAH010001089.1:0-1370 GCF_030248475.1 Vibrio sp. D173a | reverse complement strand
TATAAGAAAGCCTCGTCAGAAATGACGGGGCTTTTTTGCATCTGGAGTTTAGATAATTTGGTAACCGGTGGTTGTGGTCTCATAGAGTAATTTTATAGCGGTCATGTCGGTTTAGTTGTGAGTTTTTGTGCTTATCCCCTAAAAGCATATGAAGAACTAAGAATGTGGGCCTGTTGCCCTAAATGAGTGCTCTGGAAATTAATCCATTGAAGAGATTTATGAAAAACTGCACTAATATCAAACATCACTGTTTCTTTTACCCAATATCGGACTAGGAAAATACGTTTTATCTTAGTTTGACGAATAATTTATCACCAAACCTTATTGAGGGGACATCTTGTGAAAATGAGTGTTCATCGCAACCTCATTGAGGTAAAAGCATTAAGATCTTCCTCGGGGATTTTTCCTACTAATCTCCAATTTTCCCCGAAATATCCCTGCCTTTGATCAATAACTCTTACTATCAATTCTGTAAATAAATTCT
This sequence comes from Vibrio sp. D173a, assembly GCF_030248475.1. Classification (NCBI taxonomy): domain Bacteria; kingdom Pseudomonadati; phylum Pseudomonadota; class Gammaproteobacteria; order Vibrionales; family Vibrionaceae; genus Vibrio; species Vibrio sp. D173a. The sequence goes on along the minus strand of NZ_JAHGAH010001089.1, from coordinate 886 downwards.
GGTTTAAACCTCTATTTTTGTGATGATTTTTGGATGAAATAGTGGTTATTTTTGAATTAAATAGCGTATGTTTCTATATTGTTAATGTTTTTGTGGAATAATTATTTAAATAAAATGACTAAAAGGGAAAAGTGCTTTAACGGGAGGTAAATCTTATACAAGCATATGGATAAAGGCTTTTGCTTGGCTTTTATAACACGAAATAAATGCTGTTTTTCTCTTACTATATGCTTATCAAGTGAATAATTATATGGTGTTTTTGCTTGCTTGACGTTTAATGTCGACTTTTTATCCTATTTTTGTTGCTTTTCTGTGAATTATTTGCCAAATTGTGAACCGTATAAAATATCAGAACATTATTCTGGTATGAATGGATTCAATTTTGCAGACAGGGCAGAAAGCTGCCAAAGCAGTAGAGGTCTGGTAATGTCACTTTTAGAAGTAAAAAATCTTCGTCTCGAATACCCATCTCGTCATGGTGTACACGCTGCGGTGAAGTCACTGTCGTTCAATATTGAACGTGGTGAGATCGTGGGTGTAGTTGGTGAGTCTGGTGCGGGTAAATCAACCGTGGGTAACGCGGTTATTGATCTATTGAGCCCTCCAGGTCGCATTGCGAGTGGTGAAGTTTTCCTAGATGGTGAGAAGGTGTCAGGCCTATCGCCAGAAGAAATGCGTAAAGTTCGCGGTTCTAAGATTGGATTTATATTCCAAGATCCAATGACCTCTCTTAACCCGCTGTTCACGGTAGAACAGCAGTTGAAAGAAACCATCCACGCCAATATGAAGGTGTCGGATGAAGAAGCCTATCAACGCTCGCTGGATTTGATGAATCAAGTGGGTATCCCTCAGCCGGAAAACCGTCTTAAACAGTATCCACACCAAT